>JBILUU010000152.1:0-6846 GCA_044370815.1 Bacteroidia bacterium | reverse complement strand
CTCTCCTTTCGCCTAGTTAACAATGATAGATTGTGCAAATGTCTATCAAAAACTTATTTAGGCTGATGCAATTCCATAGTTATGCCTAACGTTTTGTATTTCAGATCCGTATTAGGTTAACAAATACTTACATTTTCTTAAAGAAAATTATAGCGGTATTGATTTTTTTAATACATTCGTAACAAAGTTTTTTTAATGAAAACACATTTTTCTTTCGGAATATTTTTTTCGCTTTCAATGTTATTGCTATCAGGCCCTGCACTTCAAGCCCAGGTAGTTATCAACGAATTTTCTTGTGCTAACCAAAATACCATTCTCGATAATTTTAACGAATATGAAGATTGGATTGAGCTGTACAATGTAGGGGCAACAGCTGTTGATTTAACAGGATATTATCTTAGCGATAATAAAAACAACCCAACCAAATGGCCCATCCCCTCTGGTGTAATACCCCCGGGTGGCTTTCGTTTGTTTTTTGCCTCCAAAAGAAATGTTGTTAATGCCGGATTCAGCCACACCAATTTTAAGCTAACTCAAAACTCATCAGAGGAAGTTGTCTTTACAGATCCAACCGGTACTATTATCGATTCGCTTACAATTAGACCCAATCAACTCGATCACTCCAACGGACGAACTACCAATGGTGCTGCCACTTGGGGAGTTTTTAATATTCCTACACCCAATGCCGCCAACACAGGTGCATTCAACTCATACGCACCCAAACCGCTATTCAGCATAGGACCGGGATTTTACAGTGGAGCTCAAACGCTAATAATTTCTACAACCGATCCAACCTGTACCATAAGATATACAACTGACGGAAGTGACCCACTTCCAACATCTACCGCGTACACTGGTCCCATTAATATCGCTCAGCATACCCTAATTAGGGCCAGATGTTACAGTTCTAGCCCCGGAGTACTTCCAGGTTTTATAGAAACAAACACATACTTTATTGGTTCTCCACACACACTTCCTGTTGTGTCATTAGGCGGTAACTTCAACTCATTATTTAATAGTTGGGGCGGACTTCGGCTTCCCTCTAGTTTCGAGTATTTTGATAAAACAGGTGCTTTTCAATTTGAAGGCTATGGTGAATCTGACAAGCATGGCAACGACTCTTGGGCATACGGCCAAAAAGGAATCGACTATGTTGTAAGAGACGAATATGGTTATGAAGATGAGTTTGATTATCAAATTTTTGAAAGTAAAACACGACAAAATTATCAACGATTAATCATTAAGGCGGCAGCAAGTGATAACTATACAGGTTTTGGTGGACCTAGCTGTCATATCCGCGATGCATTTATTCAATCTCTTAGCCAAAGAGCCGGATTAGCCCTCGACTCTAGAACAAATGCAAACTGTATTGTATACATAAACGGACAGTATTGGGGTGTTTATGAATTGAGAGAGAAACACATGGACCCCGACTACACAGAATACTACTATGGTCAAGAAGAAGAAGACCTAGATTGGCTCAGCTATTGGGGTGGGTTAACAGTAAGATACGGGAGTGCAGCCGATTGGAATGATTTGTATAATTATATTACCAATAACAGTATGGCCAATCAAGCCAACTACAACAGTGCCGCTAACCGAATTGATGTTCAAAGTGTAATCGACTATATGATTATTAACACATGGTCGGTAAACTCCGATTGGGTTAATTGGAACAGCATGTGGTGGAGAGGCAACGGTACACCAAATGTAAAGTGGAGATACGTGAATTGGGACATGGACAATACTTTTAATCTTGGTCAAAATTATTCCGGCTGGCCCACTACCACCTACAATGCAGACCCATGTGGATTGAGCAACAGTTTTACTAATGCTGGTCCAAATATGGGGCACTTTGATATCTTCAATGCTTTGATGGAAAATCCCGGCTTTAAGTCACTTTTTGTTAATAGATATGCCCAACTTACACAGTCATATTTTAGTTGCGATTATGCCCTCGCTTTTCTCGATAGTATGATTGCCAACATTGCACCCGAAATGCCAGGGCAAATTGCCAGATGGGGAGGTAATATTGCCACTTGGCAAAACAATGTCCAATTGATGCGAAATCAAATTCTTGGAAGATGCTCAGTTATTACGCAAGGTATTATTGATTGCTATGATGTGGTTGGTCCTTATGGTATAATGGTTGATGTAACACCATTGGCCTCAGGTAAAGTTAAGTGGGATACTAATATCATGCAAACGTATCCCAATACTACCAGCTATTTTGGTGATGTATCGGCAACGCTTACAGCAATAGCAGAACCTGGCTTTAACTTCTCTCATTGGGAAATTAAAAATGCCAATTTAGGAAACGATACACTCCTCACTACAATTACTTACCCAATAACCGGAACCGATACAATCATTGCTCATTTTGTCCCAGATATTGTCCATCAGCTCACAATCATTGCACAACCCAATATAGGTGGAACTGTATCTATAAACGGTAGCACACCACCTAGTTTACCTATTACTAATACCTACAACGACAATGCTCCAATTAATTTAGGTGCAGTTCCGGCTCCCGGATATTATTTTGTGCACTATTTAATCAATAACCATGTGTTGGCACCAAACGATAGTTCTGTTAATGTATTTTTCAATATATCAGCTACAGATACCGTTATTGCTGTATTTGCCATCATTCCGGTGTATACATTAACCCTTGGTGTTTTACCACTCGAAGGAGGAACACTTGCTGTTAATGGTGTTGGGATTAACCCAAACCCACAAACAACTACACAACTGCTCAATGATCCTTTTGCACTATCTGCGGTGCCTAATTTTGGTTATAAGTTTGTTAAGTATTTAACAAAACATCATGATTTAACCCCCAGCAAGTTGGTTCCCGATGTGAACTTCAGTATGAGTGCCACCGATACCATTATTGCCATATTTGAGCCCGTAAATAAAATCAACCTAACAGTATTGGTAGAACCCGAAAATAGTGGAACAGTAGAGTTTAATTTCTTAAATGTAACACATTTTCCATATGTTGATAGCGTTTATTTAAACAGCACAATCAATTTAGCTGCATCAGCTGACCCGGCATATAATTTTAGCCATTGGAAAATGAATCATCACCTAATGCTACCCGATAGTCTCAGCGAAAAAACAACTTGTATTGTCACACAGCATGATACTATTGTAGCCCATTTTAAGGCCAAAGACATTGTGGTACCGGTGGTGTACATTCCTTCATCCTTTACCCCAAATTCTGATGGGTTAAACGATTTTTTCACTGCCGCCTATTCCGAGTCAGTTAAAGATGGAGCTATCAAAATTTATGATCGTTGGGGGGCTTTGTTATATGCAAATGATAATCTTAACTTCAAATGGGACGGAACCCAAAATGGAGTGGCTTTACCACAGTCAGTGTATTACTATGAATTCAGCTACACAAAAATTGACGGTGAAGCAAAAAATATAAGAGGTACCGTTACCCTGCTGAAGTAATACGTAGTTAATTTAGTAGGTTGTGTGTATTGTTTGAGGCAATTTTATGTTAAATTACAATATTCACGATTTTACCATGAACCACAATCACTTTTTTTGGTGTTTTTCCATCAATTAATTTTTGAACAGATTCCAATTGCATTACAGCTTGCTCAATTTCCTCCTTACTCATTGCCAAATCAAATTCTTGTGTGAACTTGGTTTTGCCATTCACTGAAATTGGGTACTGAAAACTGTTTTCAACCAAATATTCCTCATTGCATAGTGGATATCGAGCATAGGTAATACTCTCTTGATAGCCTAACCTATGCCACAATTCCTCGGCAATATGCGGGGCATAAGGAGAAATAAGAATTGCTAATGATTCTAGAATTTCTCTTTTGTTACATTTTAATTCGGTGAGCTCATTCACACAAATCATAAAATTACTCACTGAGGTATTGAATGAAAAATGTTCAATATCATAAGTTATCTTTTTAATAGTCCTGTGTAAAATCTTCAACTCAGCTTTTTCGGCCGCAGCATCACTCACTATAAACTGATCTCCTTGATGGTACAAGCGCCATAACTTTCGCATGAAATTTGAAACGCCAGTAATTCCATTCGTATTCCATGGCTTGCTCAACTCAAGAGGCCCAAGAAACATTTCGTATAGACGCAAACAGTCAGCGCCATATTTACTTATCATGTCATCGGGTGATACAACATTCCACTTGGATTTCGACATTTTTTCTACTTCGGTGCCACAGATATATTTACCCTCTTCAAGTACAAAAGTGGCATTGTTATATTCAGACCGCCATTGTCTGAAAGCCTCTATGTCTAATACTTGATTATCAACAATATTGACATCAACATGCAAGGGGGTAACTTTGCCATATTTATGATAGGAGGATTTTTTCCAAAGCTCAACAATAGTTGCTTTGGCATTAGGTTCGTTGGCTAGCTTTTCTAGTTCATCAACAGAAATTTTATCAAACTGATCTTTGATTAAATTGTATGAAACAAACTGATTGCCATTTCCTGTGCGATATACGAAACTGCTTTGTCCCTGAATCATTCCTTGATTGATCAATTTCTTGGCTGGTTCTTGCAATGGGATGAGGCCTAAGTCGTATAAAAATTTAGTCCAAAAACGTACATACAATAAATGCCCGGTAGCATGCTCTGCACCGCCTATATAAAGGTCTATCTGTTGCCAATAGTTTACGGCATCTTTCCCTACAAAGTTATAATGATTGTGCACATCCATGTATCTCAAAAAGTACCATGATGAACCTGCCCATCCCGGCATAGTGCTGTGTTCATAGTCATACTTACCATCTTTCTTCCATTTATCGGAAGCACGGGCAAGGGGTGGTTCGCCATTTTCTGTTGGCAGATATTTATCAATTTCAGGTAAAATCAATGGCAGCTCGTCTTCATTAAGGGCACAGGCAATACCATCCTTATAGTAAATTGGTATTGGCTCACCCCAATATCGCTGACGCCCAAAAATGGCATCACGCAACCTGAAATTTATTTTACCTTTTCCTAAACCTCTTTCCTCGATTACGGCTATCGCCTTCTTGATGGCCTCTTTAACTTCCAATCCGTTTAAAAAGTTTGAGTTAATACAAACCCCATCTTTGGCATCGTAGGATGTTTGTATAGCTGCACCTTCAATATGATTACCCTCATGCCTATCTTCAATGCTTTTGATTACAATTTTAATAGGATTTTCACCGGTTTGTTCAATTAGCGCATTTTCAAAATGCTTGGCAAAAGCAAAATCTCTTGAGTCGTGCGCTGGAACAGCCATTACAGCTCCAGTACCATAACCTGAAAGTACATAATCACCAATCCATACAGGTATTTTTTTTCCAGTAAAAGGATGAAGAACATAAGCGCCTGTAAATACTCCGCTGATATGTTTTACCTCGGCCATGCGCTCTCTTTCACTTCGATTTTTTGCTGACTGACAATATTCATCAACCGCAACCTTGTGATCAGCAGTGGTGATCTTTGAAACTAATTCATGCTCGGGAGCCAGGGCTACAAATGAAACTCCAAATATGGTATCAGGTCTAGTGGTAAATACCTCAATTTGATCATCATATTTTTCGAGGTTAAAAAAAAGAGAAGATCCTTCAGATTTTCCAATCCAATTACGCTGTGCTTCTTTAATGCTTTCCGACCAATCAATCGTATCTAAATCATTTAAAAGTCGTTCTGCGTATGCAGTAATTCTCAAGCTCCATTGTTTCATGAGTTTCTTTTCAACAGGAAAACCACCACGCTCACTCAAGCCATCTTTTACTTCTTCATTGGCAAGCACAGTACCCAATTTTGGACACCAATTTACCACAGTATCGCTCAAATAGGCAATGCGGTAATTCAGTAGCAATTCTGCTTGCTCCTTCTCGTTTAAATCATGAAAACCCGACAATTTAGGTATCAGCGTTGAAATTGGTTCAGCCTTATTGATTTCAGGATTGAACCATGAATTAAATAGCTGTATGAAAATCCACTGAGTCCATTTATAATAGGATGGGTCTGATGTTCTAACCTCCCTTTCCCAATCAAAGGAAAAGCCTATTTTATCAAGCTGCTCACGGTAACGAGCAATATTTACTTTGGTGGTTACTTCGGGATGTTGTCCGGTTTGAATGGCATATTGCTCGGCAGGAAGCCCAAATGAATCATACCCCATAGGATGCAATACGTTAAAACCCTTGTGGCGTTTATATCGTGCAACAATATCTGATGCAATGTATCCGAGTGGATGGCCTACATGAAGACCTGCTCCACTCGGATAGGGAAACATATCTAATATGTAATACTTTGGTTTTTCTGAGGCGTTTGTTGTGATAAATGATTTATTTTTTGCCCAGTATGATTGCCACTTTTGCTCTATGGCAAGAAAGTCATATTCCATTCGAATAAATTTTTGCTGCGCAAAAGTAATCTTTTAACCCAAATTTGCCCCAAATAATCAGCAAGCAACATGTGCATGCCTCCAACTCAACAAGATGTAAAATTGACGGCAACTAATTTTAATAAAACAATTTAACGCTGCTAAAAGGAACAAACCCCAACTTTTAAACCCGAATTAATCAGTAGAAGTTACGTATGTAACGCACTAGTGATTTTATGAGGGCAATCCCGCTTAGCAGGTGTTTTCAATCCATTGAACCAATGGATTGAATTACAGCTGTTTTAGCGATTCCGCATTTTCTAATGCGGAATTTGGGTTAAACTAAGAGTAAACATCGAGATTGGTACAATTTATCCCGAATTCCAATAATGCGTTTGCATTAGAAATAAATAGCTAACATGTTTCATTTTAGTGTGGTGTTTAAAAAAATGATGTTGGCCTTGTGAAAATGGCGTTAAGAAAAATAT
>JBILUU010000091.1:0-9170 GCA_044370815.1 Bacteroidia bacterium | reverse complement strand
TGCCCCTAAACTTGAGTTGTCTACAAAGTTAACGGTACTGTTTACACAAACTGTTGGTGTGAGGGTATAAAAATCGGCATCAGGAGCACATACTGTATTAGAATTAACACCTGTAGAAGTTAGGTTGGCAGCAGTGGATAAGTTGTTGCGAGAGGCAGTGCTAGAGTTGAGAGCCGCCAGCATACGCGTTTTTTGACCATTGGTAAACATGGTAGAGCAGTATGAATATTCCATAAAGTTTTGCACATTGTCTAACGATCCGCAGCTCGTTCCATTAAGGTTGCAAGATGTCCAACCAATTGTGTTTGGCGTATCGGCAACCCCATCATCGATATTACAGTTGCTTGCTACCCCGGGTGTGTTGCTATTTCCCCAAGGATGCGCCAAATTGAGCCAATGACCTATTTCGTGTGTTAGCGCGCGACTTCTTGAAGGATTACCTGTACCAATACTACCAACGTAGGTATGCAATATCATAATACCATCAGAGGCAGCATTGAAGTTAGAGGGGTATTGAGAATATCCTGCGGCACCGCTCGAGATATCTTTAACCACCCATATATTGAGATATTTATTTCTTGGCCACTGATTTAATTTGGCATCCTCATCGCCAACATTGGTGTATGCAGAATAAATACGGTCGATTCCGTTGGTGCAATTGCCTTGTGGATCTAATTTAGCTAATTTAAATTCGATACCCACATTGGCGGCAATGCCCGCGAAAGCTGCAATTGTATTGGCAGTATCTGCATTTTGCTTGTTAAAATCGCGATTTATTACTTCCATTGCATCAAAAATTTGAGCATCGGATATATTTTCGGTACCGTACAAGTGTAAAATGTGGAAAACTACAGGAATTGTGTATGTAGCAGCTGAGTTTTTGCGTTGCGCAAACTCCATTGTTTCTTGCTCCAATTTTTCCCGCTCCAATCGATATCCCTCAGGATCGATCATTTCTATTGCCTTGTTGGCATCGTAGGTTCCACAAGGAGTTTTAACTTGTGCAGAGAGTTTAGTTGAAAAAATGATGGTGGAAAAAATGATGGTGCAAATCGAAATTTTTGTTCTCATTAATGATGCTTGGTTTTAGAAATGTAAAGTTAATGACTATTCTCTAAATTTAAAAAGTAGATTCAGTTGATTTTCGGCTTTATTTAAAAATCATGCGGTTAATGCTTGTTTTAGATCCGCTAATAAATCATCTATATCCTCAACGCCAACGCTCAACCTCAGCAGGTTGTCTACTACGCCTGCAGCTTCTCTTTCTGCTTTTGGTATTGATGCATGTGTCATTGTTGCCGGATGATTAACCAATGACTCAACACCGCCAAGCGACTCGGCAAGTGAAAATACATGAAAAGAGGAAGCAATTTTAAATGTTTTATCGAGGTCGGCATTTTTCAGAACAATTGAAATCATGCCACCGTAGTCTCTCATTTGCGCCTTGGCAATATGATGGTTGGGATGTGTTTCAAAGCCGGGCCAGTAAACCTTTTCGATAGCCGGATGTGTGGCTAAAAAATGTGCAATTGCTTTGCCGTTTTGGCAATGTCTCTCCATACGCAAGTGAAGTGTTTTTATTCCTCGCAGCACCAAAAAACTATCCATAGGACCTGGAGTTGCTCCACAAGAATTATGTATGAATGCTAGTTGTTCATGCAGTTTATCATCATTCATGCAAAGCGCACCCATAATTACATCACTGTGACCGCCAATATATTTTGTAACCGAGTGCATCACAATGTGTGCACCTAAATCTAATGGATTTTGTAGGTAAGGCGAAGCAAAAGTATTATCTACACCCAACCATAAATTATTTTCGTGTGCTATTTTAGCGCAAGCTGCAATATCTACAATTTGCATGGTGGGATTGGTAGGAGTTTCTACCCAAATTAGTTTTGTGTTCTTATTGATGTAAGAGGTAATGTTTTGCGCATTATTTAAGTCAATGAAATGAAATTTAATTTGCATGCGCTCGAATACTTTGGTAAACATGCGATAGGTACCACCATATAAATCATTTCCGGTAATTACTTCATCGCCCGGGTTGAGCAGTTTGATTACTGCATCAATCGCTCCCATTCCGCTGCTAAAACACAAAGCATGTTTCGCATTTTCTAAAGATGCCAAACATTTTTCGAGCGCAGTACGCGTAGGATTTTTACCTCTCGCATAGGCATATCCCTGATGCTTTCCGGGACTGGCCTGTACGAAAGTAGATGTTTGAAAAATTGGTGTCATAATAGCTCCCGTGCTTGGGTCAGGCTCTTGCCCCGCATGTATGGCTTTTGTTGCGAATTTCATAGTTGTTTAATATTTACTGCCACAAATCTATAAAATAAACGTGCATTCGCATGATTTGTTTTATGCGTTCTTATTTCGTTTCATTCATCCGTGTGAACAAATAGTTTCAATTGATTATGCGCTCATCGAGCCATTTTTAACCCGAATTAATCAGTAGAAGTTACGTATGTAACGCACTAGTGATTTTATAAGGGCAATCCCGCTTAGCAGGTGTTTTCAATCCATTGAACCAATGGATTGAATTACAGCTGTTTTAGCGATTCCGCATTTTCTAATGCGGAATTTGGGTTTAATAATGACAAAAAGAATGAGTAAAAAAATTGCTTAAAATGTTTTCATGCATTTAAAGGCACTAGCTCTATTTCCTGAAATTTATCCATCATAAGGTTTACTACCCCATCATCATCATTTTTATAAATCACATTAAACTTAGCTCCCCAAATTATTTCCAAAGCCGTGTAAGAGTATCGTTTATAAATATTCTGCGAAAATGTATCATCATAAGCTTTAACCATGATAATGAATTCTGCCTCTGCATCAATTAATTCTTTTGCGGTAATCCCGAAAAACGGGCTTTTTTCATCTATTGCATGAACGATGGTCCATGGCAATGGAAAAAAGTTTACCTTCTTTGTTTCCAAAGGCAAGTCGAGGAAAATATTTTTGCGCTCCCCGTCAATCAACTTATTCATTGAAATTAGCACCTGTACCTCCACTTCTATCAATTGATTTTTTCTTTCGTTAACAATCCTAAATTCAAATGCGTTGATGCCCTTATAGGGAGCAATTATTGCCTTTTCGGAGAAAATAATGCGTGCGGTAGGGCGAGAAAATTTCCCGTATAAAATTCCGGTAATGAGTGCAAATCCCATGAGCCCAATCATTGACTCAACTGCGGCAATCATACTTGTAGCAAAACCTTCGGGACTTATTCGTCCGTAACCCACAGTAGTTAACGTTTGCGCACTGAAGAAAAAAGCTTCCCAAAATTTTTCTGAAAAAGTATTGCCCGATACCCCCGACAAGTGCTCTATTCCTACCCAAACATAAAGCAATGCAAAGGTAATATTCATAAACGAATAAAACAGCAGAGTTACAGCGGCAAATTTCAACCAACTCATTTCAATCAATGCGTGGTAAATATGCAAGTTTTGAAAGAAGGGTAGGCCTGTTCTTTTTACATTAAAAGCACCGTCATGTTTTAATAGTCTAACTCCCTTTGCCTTGTTGCCGAAGCCCAACTCTCGACTTTTGTCCATGGAATTGTTTGATTTGGCCTTCATAAGCAATTTTGATTATTAAAAGAAACACTATAAACAGTATGCTAATCTATGTATTTTTTTTAAAACCCCGAAAAACATCCCTGTGAGATGATATAAAAGTGTGTGTTATATTTCAATTTAAAAACGAATATTACTAACTGATACTTACCTTTTTATATGATGTTAATCTGGTATATCAGAGTTCAATTTTTATCGATGGTTAATTTTATTTGGTCATCACACTAAAACTTTTACCAATAAATTCTTGTTTGTTTGTGCATTACTTGTACTTTTGATTTAAATTATTTTTATGATATGAAATTTACACGCTTCTCGGCCATTGCTTTTATATCTGTAATTGTTTTTGTGATGTCTCTTTTTGCTTCCCAGCAAAACAACGCCACCTCAAGATATCATAGCAAAAAAGAGTTGGCTTCATTTCAAATGCATACTGGCCCTATCGGACCAGGTGAATATTTTTTACCCTCCTCCCGCTGTGGCGGATGTCATGGAAAAGATTCTTTGGGATGGGCCAATGTGAATGAAGACTTGGTTGATGTTAATTTATACGACAGATGGTCGGCATCGATGATGGGAATGAGTGCACGCGATCCTTTTTGGAGAGCCAAAGTAAGTCAAGAAAAATTGGTAAATCCTGCACATGGCTTAGATTTAGAAGACAAATGCACGAGTTGCCATGCACCAATGGGGCATTACAACGCCCATTTCAATGGTGCATCACATTATACCATAGCTGACTTTGATAATGATTCATTGGGCATTGACGGAGTATCATGCGCAGGTTGCCACACTATTGGTGAAGCGGGTTTAGGAACCACCTTTTCGGGTGAAATTTTGTTTGATACTACGCGCAAAATATACGGCCCTTTTGTTGGTCCAATGGTAGGACCTATGCAGTTGTATACTGGATATACACCGGTATACAGTCCTCATATTTCCGATTCTAAACTTTGTGCTTCTTGCCATACTCTAATTACTAATACTGCCGATTTAAATGGAAACCTCACGGGAGGGAAATATGTAGAGCAGGCCACCTATCATGAGTATAAAAATTCTATTTACAGTCAAAACAACACCAGCTGCCAAAACTGTCATATGGCTCGCATCAGCGATCCTATCATGATTGCCAACGGATATCTTTCTCTTACGCCACGAACTCCTTTTAATCAGCACTCATTTGCAGGAGCCAATTCGTTTATGCTTAAGCTCATGAAGGCAAACAAAAATGCGCTTGGCCTTGATTTGCCCGATTACAAATTTGATACCACACTCATTGCAACTGACCGTATGTTAAAAGAAAAGTCGGTTGACCTTACTCTTCACTTCGATAGTGTAGCCAACGATAGTGCCTACTTTAGGGTTAAACTTGTAAACAAGGCAGGTCATAAATTTCCTTCGGGCTATCCTTCCAGAAGAGCAGTATTACAATTTGTAATTAAAGACAGCAGCAACGACACCATTTTTAAATCGGGTATTTTCCACAGCGATTTCAGCGTTGCCGGAGAGCAACCAGCCTTTGAGCCCCATCACAACATTATTAACCAAAGCGGTGTGTCGCAAATTTATGAGATTGTTATGGGTGATGTAAACGGCAATTACACCTCTGTTTTAGAGCGCGGTGCTTTTTCTCTAAAAGATAACCGTTTAACCCCAACAGGTTTCTCTACGCAACATCCCTCATACGATACCGTTCAAATTTCTGCCGATGCACTCGCTGACCCTGACTTTAACAAAATCAGCGGTATTGAAGGTTCGGGCACTGATGAGGTTCATTTCCACGTGCCTGTTGCAGGCATCAATGGAAGTATTAATGCTACTGCAAAAATTATTTATCAGACATTGCCTCCCAAGTTTGTACAAGAAATGTTCAGTTTGAGCAGCGCTCCTATCGATGATTTTAAAAATATGTTTAATGCAGCCGATAAAACTCCGGTAGTTGCCAATGCCGATAGCTTAATGAACCTTCAATTGATTACCTATACTGCCTCTCAGCTCAATCAGCGAGATGATGTCAGAGTTTTTCCAACCCTCACTGTTGATGGACGTGTAAGTGTTAATGCATACGGTAAAATTGAAATCAAACAAATTGATGTTTTTGATGCCAATGGAAAATATGTAACTGGAAAAATCTCTTCTCAAAATGGAAAGTCAGAAACGCTCAATTTAACCGGAGATGAAGGAATCTATTTCATTAGAATCAAAACCAATAAAAAAGAATTTTACAAGAAAGTAATTAAACAATAAGCAATTTATCATTTCATAAATCACATCTAATCTGTATCACCACACTTAACAAACAAATACAAAAAATGAAAACAATTATTAAACCCAAACTGCTTGCAGGTGTGGCAATTTTGCTTAGCGGTGCACTTGTTGCCGAAGCCCAAGTATTATCATTCAGCAATGCCAATAGCAAACTCCCTAACAATGCAGTTAATTATCGAAGCGGATGCGCTGTATCTGTTGCTGATGTTAATAACGATGGTCTTGATGACATCATTCGATTGAACCAAAGCAATCAATTGAATCTTGAAATTCAAAACATTAACGGTGGTTACACCAATCACTCTTTGGGAACCTTTAGCGGTGGAGAGGCATGGGCTATGACCGTTGCCGATCTTGATAAAAATGGGATTAAAGATGTGATTGCCGGAATGGGTTCTACAGGCTCAATTGCCTTGATCAGCCAATCGGGCTCGAGCTACACTGCTAATATTAGTGTATTACAAGGAAGTAATTTCTTTTGGCAGAATATTTCGGTAGGCGATTTTAATAATGATGGCTGGCAAGATATTTTCGGGTGCGATGATGTTAACTGGTCAAAGTTATATGTGAACAATGGTAATGGTACCTTCAGAAGATTAGCCAATGCCATTCAAACCCTCACTATTGGCACCGGCACCATCAATCTTACAGTTCAAAATGGGTTAAATTTTACAGCCGGACAGAGCGTTTATGTAACTTTCAATAGTGATAATTATATGCAAGGAAACGTTGTGTCATACAGTGGTACAACTTTGATTGTAGACGTAACTACCACCGTGGGAAGTGGCTCATTTGGTGCATGGGCAATCGATCAAAATACGGTAATCAACTTTATCACACATCCGGGTACCTGGCAAACCACAGGCGATCCCAACAATTCAGGAAACTACGGTACAGTATGGACTGATTTTGATAGTGATGGCGACATGGATTTTTACATTGCCAAATGCCGTCAAAGCAGCTCAAATCCTAACGATTTAAGAAGGATTAACCAACTATTTATCAATGATGGAACATACAAATTTAAAGAGGATGCCGCTTCAAGAAACCTTGCAATAGGTTGGCAAACTTGGACAGCAAGCTTTGGTGATATTGATAATGATGGCGACTTCGATATGGCAGCAATCAATAATGATCACACCTCACAAATTTTTGAGAATGATGGAACCGGTCATTACACCGAGTTAACTACTGCGGCTATCAGTACAAGCAGTATTTACCCATTGGAGTCACAATTTGAAGATTTCGACAATGATGGATATGTAGACCTACTCATTACAGGTGATGATGACTACATTTATTACAAAAACAATGGAGACAAAACATTCACAGCTATAGGTTCATTAATGTCTAACAACGGTGTTATGTCATTTGCTACCGGAGATTTAAACCACGATGGTTTTATAGATATTTACGCAAGCCTTGGTGATATTTACAACAATCCTTCGCCTAGTTTTGATGATATCATGTATCTCAACAATGGTAATACCGTAAATCATTTCATTACCTTTGATTTGGAAGGAACAGTATCAAACAACGATGCTATTGGCGCTAATGTTGTAATTTATGGACCATGGGGAATACAAAGACGTGAGGTTAGATCGGGCGAAAGTTACGGAACCTGCAACTCATCTATGTTACATTTTGGATTAGGCATACATCAAACCGTTGACTCAGCTACCATTACATGGCCATCTGGAATCGTTCAACACTTAACTAATTTGAGTGCAGATCAATTTGTAACAGTAGTTGAAAATGGCTGCCTTATTACCGGTAATACTATTAATGGCCCGCAGGCAATTTGCAATGGTCAAAGCACTACCTTGACCGCTACTGCAGGTTTCAGTTCGTATTTATGGAGTGATGGCAGTGTAGGTACTTCATTAACTACCTCAACCGTTAACACCTATGCTGTAACTGTTACCGATGCTGCCGGATGCAGTAATATTTCACCTAATGTTACTTTGACAGAAAATCCAATTGAAATTCCAAGTGTATTGATTAGTGGAGAAACCACGTTTTGTCAAGGAAATACACTAACGCTCACCTCCTCTTCGGGGGCATCATATATGTGGTCAAACGGGGCTACTACACAAACTGTTAACATTACTCAGTCTGGCTCTTATTTTGTGAGTGTAATGGGTACTTGCCAAGCGTTTAGTTCAGATACCATTGATGTGAATGTATATCCTGCTCCTGCCCCATCAGCCAACGGAGGAGCTGTTAGCGATTCAGGTTCGGTTGCATTAACAGCCTCCGGAAATAGTTTAACGTGGTACGATGATGCTGCGGGGACTAATGTTGTTGGTAATGGAGCATTGTTTAATACACCTGTTATTTACAACTCAACCACTTATTATGTGCAAGATACCTATACATATGGTGGTGGAATTGAGTTTGCAGGACCTCCAAATCATTCAGGTACCTCTATGTGGAGCGGTAATACCACAAATGCTTCTTTAATATTTGATGCTTACGAAGATTTTACACTTAAAACCGTAAAAGTGTATACCGATACCCCTGGCAATAGATTAATAATACTGACAGATGCCAATAACAATGTGCTCCAAAGTTTGATGGTTAATATTCCTATCGACTCTGCCGTAATCACACTTAACTTTCAGGTACCTGCCGGAACGGGTTACAAATTGGGTACTGATGCAACACAGAATAATGTACTTTGGGGCAATCCAAGCCCAAGATTAAAAAGAAGTCAAGGTGCTGCTGTATCATACCCCTACTTAATTAATAATTTAGTTTCTATTTATAATTCAACTCAAGGACTCAGTGTTTACTACTATTTCTACAATTGGGAAATTGAAAAAACAAGTACAGTATGTACAAGCGCTTTAACACCTGTATTAGCAGAGGTTTTGATTAGCGGCACTAAGGAGCTTAACGAAAACGGACAAATTCAAATTTATCCAAACCCTGCCTCTGAGTTCATAACACTAAGCACCGCAAAAAACATCAATAGTAATGTGCAAATAAATATTATTGATGTAGCAGGAAGATTGGCCCAGCAATTTAGCTATAACAACATGCAAGCGCAAGTTCCTCAGCAGATTGATATCAGTAAGTTGTCGAAAGGTGTTTACTTTGTTAAACTATCCGCAGGCAGCGAGCAGCATATTCAAAAGCTCATAATCAAATAATGGCATAGACATACCAAAAAAAGCCGCTGGAATTTCAGCGGCTTTTTTTATTGGTATAATTTCAAATCGAATTAAGTATTTGTACATTTGTTATCAATTAACTGAATATACAATGAAAAAGGCACTCATTTTATTTTTGATAATTTCAAATAAGCTATTATTT
>JBILUU010000090.1:0-9206 GCA_044370815.1 Bacteroidia bacterium | reverse complement strand
TCGCCATTGGTGAGCGATAACCCCAACGATGCCACTAATGCGGTTTACAGCCGAGCAGCAGCACTTGAAAGAAAAATACAAATTATTGCTGTTTCTACTAAGGTGGAGTGAATTAACCCCAATGCTGCATTAGAAAACACGGAATTGGGGTTAATTATTTGGCCTAAAGCATGCTTTCAATTGGCATTACTTTAGCTTTTCAACTGCAAAGGTTGCTTTTTTATTTTTTGTTGATTGATAAACAAATTTTTCAGGAGTAAACATTAGAATTTTAAAGTCTTTTTGACTTGTACCAAACATTTTATCATGATAAAGTGTGAGCACATCCCCATCTATCTTCCACGTTCCTTTTGAAGAACTGCCGTCTTGTTTTACCATTTTAAAATCTCCGGTTTCAAATAGCCAAAACTCGCTTTCTTCATCTTTCCAATGACCCTCTAAATTTTTTCTTGTAGGTTTATTTTCGTCCACTTTAACTGGTTCGGGACTCTTGGCTTCCTGAACCACCGCTTTGTTTAGTTCTGCACCTATATTCTTAGCGCATTGAATAATTGTTGAGCTTTTAATTCTTCGTAGTTCGGCATCAATTTTTGCCTGATAGTCATCTTTTTTGTACTTTTCAGTAATCTCATTCAAAAAGCACAAACTAATCGTTTCTTTTTGTTCTTGAGTAAGTGATTTGTAATCGCTAGTAAGTGAAGCCAAACAGTCTTCGTAAATCATATTTCTATCATTTTTACTCCAAGTGTTGTTTTGTGCAAATAAGCCCAATGCAGCGCTGATTAAGATTGTAGATAAGGTTAATTTTCTCATTGTTTTAATTTATTTTATTGCAGTTATTATGGTGATGATTTTTAAGTTTTGCGATTGAATAGTCAAACATTTTTTGATTGGTATTTTTGACTCTACTTTTTAATTTCATTGTTAGCTTTTCCAATTACCTGGGTAAAGCCAATGGTTATGCCCAAGGAACGCATTGTTACATTGGCATCAAAGTCGGTGTTTCCTTGCAGCCATCCAGCTTCCGTAGGATTGCTCATCACAATATATGGAGAGGTTATCCCGAAGCCATCAAAATAATTGATGCCGGCAGAAATAATAGTATTCTTTTTCCTGTATATACCACCAAGGGAAAAATGCCATATGTTCCAAAATGTTTGAGAAAACTCCATTTCCGAAAATGGTACATCATAATATGAATTATTGGTTCTAAATGACATTAATAATCTAAGATCTTTATTGATATATCGTTCATATCCTAAGGCAAGGTTTAATACCGATCTTCTAGACTCTATAATTCCTATAAAATCGGTACTGTTAAATGCATCGTCTTTGTTAAAAGAGGCACTTAAAGGACGAATCACAGGCCTGACTTCCGGTTGTACTAAAAAATATGCATCAACAGCACCAAAGTACTCAAACGAGAAGAACCATTTTTTCTTTGCATCCCTATCTTCTCCCTGCTTCTTGGATTTAATAACCAATCCTCCACCCAATGAAAAAGGTGTTTTAAATGATGTTTTCATTTTGGATGTTGCTGACGATTGTCTATCGTTGATAACAAAATTGTAATTGCTGATATCAAATCTGAAGGAGTCGGCCAGGTAAACAAAATCTGAGTAATTTTGAGCGGCTTCAGTATATGCAGAAAAGTTCAGCGAGTCGGTATTTAGGTATCCAAACAATTCATCGCGTTGCACCACGGCATCATTGTAAATTGAAAGAGAAGCGGTGTTAAATGTTAGCCCAAAATCTATTTGTTCAGAGGTATATGAAATGCCTAATTTAGAGAATCCTCTTATTGATGTAATTGATGCACTTTGCACATCAGAATAATTCACCATTGGGGTTACAAATAAACCATAGGCACTATCTAAAGGAAGCGAAACACGAGAAACAAATGATTTTTCGATGCTTTGATCGCGATAGGCTGCAAAAAGAGTGAAACCAACACCCCAATGCTTGTTAATTTCATAAGCATAGGTGCCGCCCGCCCACTGCTCGCTTAGTTTACTCCTAAGTGAAAATTGGCCAATGTATTCCTCCTTTCCGCGATTGTTAAACTCAGGAATAACATCTTCCAATGCATCTTTACGAAAATTGGTACTGATGCTTGTTTGGGTGGGTGCAATTAAAATATATCCAAAATGGTGCTTTTTATATTTGGAATTCTTAAGCTGATAAGAACCTGCAAGCATAGAAGGCAGTGGTATAAACTGATTAGACTCCAAATTAAGTCCTTGCCCGGCACCGTTATTGATCTTGAGCATATCATACTGATAAACATTGGCACTTACTGATACTGTATTAGAATCCACCCTAGCAAAACAACCAGGGTTATAATAAATCGCACTTAAATCAAATACACCACCAGCTACTGAATTTCCTAACACAGAGCCCCTTGTGCCAAATTGATTGGTCCAATAATGTGTATCTTGAGCATTGAGAATTTGTGTTATTGTTATAAATACTATAACTAACTTTATTATACCCTTTTTTTTGATGAAATTTAGCAGACTCATGGATAACTATTTTCTTTTTTTTCTGCACGTGCAATTTTCATTGTATCTCACGTTTTTTGATGCATTCAGCTGCTCCTTTGTTTCTTGAATAAACTTGGTTTGCTGTGCAGCATTTAAACCGCTGAGCTTAAAACAATAGTCGGTTTCTCCTTCACGACCCCATGAAACTATCTCGGGTTCAATACTTGCTTTGTTTTTACTATTGAATTGACTGATAAATTCAGCAAACTGTTTTTTGGCCTTGTGGTCGATCCCACTGCCTATGCTGATGAAAGAAACGCTAAAGCGATATAAACTGTCCTGAGCAATAGCAGAATCGGAGGGGATTGATGGTGTTGATTTTTTAGCGTTTGTGCATGCAATGGCAAATAGCAGCAACAAAGGGGCTATAAAAGTTTTCATGGGTGGAAAATTTTAAAATTAGCCCCACTTTTGTTGTGGGGCTTAATTTATTTTATTTGGTAACAAATATCTTTTTTGTAACTGTTTTATTTTCTGCGCTTACTTGTAAATAATAGGAACCATTACCAAATTCATTTAATGAAATTTGAATGTTGCCCAAATTTCTAACTTCTTGTCTTTTGATACGTTCTCCTAAAATATTGTAGATATCCACAGTATAGTTTATAATTTTGGGGTTCTTAACATTCAATGTAAAATCTCCATTGTTAGGATTAGGAAACACCTCTATTGATTTTTCACTAAGATTTTTTGATAATCCGCTTGCCACATCGCAACCTGCCGAAGTCAACAACCCACTTCTTGGGCCGTTAAGTGCAGCGTGCATACGGTCGGCTTGACCCGCTGTGAACATATTCATGCAGTTATCGTCAACATAATCCATGTAATTCATGTACATTTCCCCATCAGGACCTGAGCCACATGTACTATTATCATTATGAGGGAAAGAAGGGCAGCCAAAATTTTCTCCTTCAGCTGTTTCTGTATCTGCAACAAAATCGTCACCACAAGTTGCATCTCCCCAAATATGTCTTAAGTTTAACCAGTGACCAACCTCATGTGTTGCGGTTCTACCTAAGTCATTCATCTGAAAAGATCCGGTTCCTGCAGTTCCTGTGTTTCCAAAAGCTTCATATCTAATAACTACGCCATCTAACTCAGGGGTTGTGGCGAGTTCATCAGGAAAGGTAGCAAAACCAAGCGTTGTTCCGTCAAGATTAACCACATAAATGTTTAAATATTGTGTTGGATCCCAGTTATCATGTCCGCCATTAGCAGTGGATTTAATATCGTCCAGAATAGTATCATCCCAACTTGCAACATTGGTTTGTGTTCTTGTAATTCCGTCTGTTGGGTCACCGTTTTCATCAACAGATGCAAGGCAAAACTCTATTTCAGTGTCAGCGGTGTACTGCCAAAAAGGATGTGTATCATCTAGTGTATCGGCATTCAAAGATCTGAAGTCCTCATTTAATATATCTAACTGTGAGTAGATTTGATTGTCTGAAATATTTTCAATAGGATCATTCCAAATCACATGGAACACCACCGGAATGGTTATCACTTGAGACCCACCCCTATTTGATTTAGCATTGGCCGAAATCCATTTTTGAGTCTCCATTTCAGACTTTTTAAACCTTTCGGCAAGACCTGGATTTTTGGCTAATTGTTTGCTAAGGTGAGGCATTGTACCGCATTTGTGACTTTGAGCTGAAGAGTTCATCGCTAATGAGAGTATCAAAGCGCTCAACCATAGGTGTAAAGTTTTTTTCATGATTAGAAATTATTTTTTCCCTACTCGTTGGCTTTTCGGGTTTCGCCTCAAATGCTTAAAGGAGCAATTGAATATCCCTTGTTAACGTAATTTCGCACAAACATAAAATTATTTTCTTTTATATGTGAATTTATATGCGAAAATATTTTCCTGTTTTAATGCCGAACTTTGTGAATTATGAAGCATAAAGGGAAGATAGTTGAAAAGGCAGTGAGGGAAAGTGGGATTTCGATTACTAAGATTTGTAAAAAGCTTGGTAAAACTACTCGTTGGATGTATTATACCTTTGAAAATCCAGATGTGTCATTAGATCATATTGTAAAAATTGGAAAAATTATTCACCATGATTTTTCTGGCGAGTTAAATGAATACACCACATTTTTCGAGAAAAAGCTAACTAGTGATAATTTTAATGTCCCTGTGACTTTCTTCGCAATGGAAAAAAATGCCGACTATTGGAAAGACAAATACCTTGAATTGCTTGAAAAATACAATGCCTTGCTTGCTGAAAAGTTGGAAAACAAAAAAAAATAATCTCAAATTCGCCCTACTAAATGAGGAGTGCTAAAGTTTAACCCAGATTACGCATTAGAAATGCGTAAACGATAAAGAAACTGTAAATCAGATTTTTACAAATCTGATAACATTTTCTATATCGGGATTAACCCAACTAAAGCAAGTAGTTCGATTTTCCAAATCTCCTATTGCTTAATTTGGGTTAAAAATGATGTTAAAGAAACTAATCCAAAGCTCCTAACTCAGTTTTTATCGCAACTACAATTAGCAGCTTAACCCGAACTCAGGTTTATAGCATTATATTGAAATACCTTATATTGAGTTTATGATAAAGAATAATATAGTCAATTTAACAATGAAATGGGAATAGCAATTTTATTCAGATAAAAAGTTTTTATACCAATGTCCCGAAGCCTTAATAATCCTTTCCTGAGTTTCATGGTTGCAATGTACTAGTCCAAATTTTGGGAAATAGCCTTCAGCCCATTCAAAATTATCTAACAAAGTCCAAACAAAATAACCATTTACTTTTACACCTTCTTTTTTGGCTTTGAGCACTTCACCTAAATAGTTTTGCAAATATGAAATTCTATTAAAGTCATCAATCTGATGATTAATAATCCTATCTGGAAATGCTGCACCATTCTCGGTTATAATGATACTATTAACTTTATCATACCTGTTAAATTGATGTAGCATTTTGTAAATTGATGGTGGATAAACTTCCCAGTTCATTTGTGTGTATGCTACATTCCTTTTTGATGCAGGAACAATTGCTGCTTGTATAAATGGTGTAAAAAATGAGTACTTTACCATTTCCCTTGTGTAATTTTGAATGCCAACAAAATCAAAGTTGGCCTGCATTAATTTGTCATCATTTGTACCAAAATATGGCTCTAATCGATTCAACCATTTTAATTCATTTAAAGGATAACCTAACCCTAATGAAGGTTCTATAAATAATCTATTTACCAAAGCATCCAACCTTTGAGCGGCTTTAATATCATTTAAATTTAAACTTAATGGTTCAATATAAGAACATGAAAATGTGGTGCCAACTTGAAGTTGATTATTAAAGGATTTTAGGAGATTAAATCCAATCCCTTGGCATAAATTTGCATGATGCACAGCTTGTAAAAAACTTTTAATACCACGTTGGCCAGGTGCATGTATCCCCAAAAAATAACCTGCTCCCGTAAAAACCATCGGTTCATTCAAAACCATCCAATGTTTTACACGATCTGAAAAGTGCTTCACACAAACTTCTGCAAATTCAGCAAACCAATGTATTATTTTTCGATTTGTCCAACCGCCTTTTTTTTCTAATACCATGGGTAAATCCCAATGATAAAGGGTAATCCAAGGGGTAATTTTTTGTTCTAAACATGCATCGATTATTTTATTATAAAAGTCTATTCCATTTTGATTAATGTGTCCATATCCATTGGGTAATATGCGCGACCAAGCAATAGAAAATCTGTAATTTTTGATGTTCAAATCTTTTATTAATCTAATATCATTAGTAAACTTATGATAATAATCGCAGGCTATATCTGCATGATGATTGTTTCTTATTTTACCTTTCTTATGACTAAAGTCATCCCAAATAGAAATTCCTTTTCCATCTTTATTATATGCCCCCTCAATTTGATAAGCTGCAGTAGAAACACCCCAAAAGAAATGCTCTCCGAAATCAGATTTGTTCAACTATGTATTAATTTTTATGAAACTAAATTCCTAATAAAGAGGCTAGGGTGTTTGCTCCACTCGATAGCAGCGGTAGCTCATACACATTAGATTTAGTTTGTTCGGTAATTAATTGTGAAATGATTTGATTAGTAATGTCAGGATAAAACACTAATGTTTTTTGTTTATAATTTAACCAATGCTCAATTGATGCAAGGTTTTTACTTTTCAAGTTTTTAATTATGGGGATGCCCAATTCTTTTAAAGCCGCTGCATTGCACTGTTGTTCATACTGACCTTTCATAGGTACTACCATCAATTTTTTTTGCATATGAAGTGCTTCTGCCGGAGTCTCAAAACCCGCACCACAGAGCACACCTGCACTTCTTGCCATACTTTTTATGAATGATTCATTTTGGATTGGAAAAACATAAACATTTTTTTCTGAATGAAAAACTTTGCTGTGTTTGCTAAATACATGCCATTCAACATCTTTAAATGTTTTTAATTTTTTAATTAACAGTTGATCGCTATATGCTGGGAGGTAAACAGTATAATGCTCTTTATTCTTGATGTCAGCCTGTCGAACTTGTTGTCTGATTACCGGTGTAAAAATATCTTTATTGTATTGCTTAAAATGAAATCCGTAACCACTACTAACAGGCGCGTAGTTTTGTAATATCCATTTCCCTATAGGGTCAAATTTTTTAGGTTTAGGACTACCCTTTGATACAACTGCAAATTGATGGCTTAAACCAATGCACGGTATTTTTTTTAAGTAACACGCCCAAGCACTGACTGGTTCAAAATCACTAATAACCAAATCAAAATTTTCAACCGGAATGGACTTAATATCTTTATTCAATTGCTTAATATTACTTTTTTTGAATGTATCGAATAAATCAATACCACCTTTTTTACCAAAAATAAAACTCAAGCCTTCTAATCGATAATCTAACTTATATGGTAATTGTAAATCCACCTGAATGCCGCTCAATAAAGTTGTAACCTCTCCATATTGTTGTAAAGCAGGTATTACGTCCATAGCTCTGCTTAAATGGCCGTTTCCGGTACCTTGTATTGCGTATAGAATTTTCATTGTAATTGTATTTAATTTGATATTTTATGAAAATCTTTAAGGTAAATTTTAAAAAAGTAATTTATTAAAAATTTGAGCCCTTTATTTATTTCCTATCTTAAATTCAACCATTAAGTTCTCGAATATCTCTGTTTGTGTTAGGTAGGCGTAATTATTTTTATGTACTACCCAACTTTTGGCAATTACATCATCATGGTATTTATATACTTTCCATTCTTTATCATGGTATTCTAAAGCACTTAAATTCTCCACCCAGTCGCCCGAGTTTAAATATTGAATTTGTCCGTGCTTATTTTCAATAGTTCTGATTTCAGGTTGATGAATATGACCACATATTACAAATTGATAATTATTATCGATACCAATGTCGGCAGCGGTTTGCTCAAAATTATTAATAAATTTAACCGCACTTTTAACACTTTGTTTAATTTTCTTTGATAGTGAAATCTTTCCACTTCCCAGCTTCTGAGAAAAGTAATTTACAAAGCTATTGAGTAGTATTAATGCATCATAACCAACAGCACCTAATTTTGTAAGCCACTTACTATGTTGCATTGTAACATCAAAAACATCTCCATGAAAAATCCAGGCTTTTTTACCATCTAAATTTAGAACAATTTTATTTACAATTTTAAATGAACCCATCCTAAATCCAACAAATTTGCGAAGCATTTCATCATGGTTACCTGTAACATAATATATCTTAACTCCCTTTCCAATTAAACCTGTTATATGCTTGATAACCTGCATATGTTCCTGCGGCCAATACCGTTTGCTAAATTGCCAGATATCAATTATATCTCCATTAAGTATAAGAGTTTGGGGTTTTATACTTTTTAAGTATTGTAAGAGTTCCTTTGCATGACATCCATAAGTGCCTAAATGCACATCTGAAATAACAACTAAATCTACATTGCGCTTTTTAGTTTTCATTCGAATTAAATATTAAATTAATATTGAAATTTACTTTTGGGAGGTAGTAAGAAATCTCCAGCTTAGTAAAGTGAAGGAAAAGGTAAAAAATACTAATTAATGAAGCAAATATTGCCACTAGATTTAGTTTGAACGAAATTACAAGTTTACTATTAAGCCAAAGTATGCTCAGTGTTATCAAAATTGAAAATTTACTCCTTCTCAATTTGTGAATTTTTTTGTGTTCTTTCTTTTTCATGCTAGTTTACTTTAGCGACATCTACTGTTAATCTATCGAACATCGCTCCTCCAAAATACCTTCGATTAAGCTTATAACAAAATTCATCAAGGTAAAATTGTAAGTACTTTCCTTTTATTTTATGATAAATTCTAAGCAAAGTTCTTTTGGCGTTGCTAATTGCAATATGCACCCATTTTAAAGTACGAGTGGTTGTTTCCTTTGAAGACTTTTCTGTTACATGAACTTCAACATAATCGGCAATATCGACATAACTTGTGACCATATCTGAAAAGACTATATCTGCTTCATTAAAACTATCTTTAACAACTTGGTTAATTGATTCAGATGAATAATCACTAATCACTTTCATTTTAGCCCAAATTCCAATAATGCGTTTGCATTAGAAATAAATAGCTAACATGTTTCATTGTAGTGTGGGGTTTTAAAAAAATTGATGTGGGCCTTGTGAAAATGGCGTTAAGAAAAATATAATGG
>JBILUU010000089.1:0-9232 GCA_044370815.1 Bacteroidia bacterium | reverse complement strand
GAACTAGTTGACTGACTGAACTGACCACCATTTAGCGTCATATTTCCTGTTATCCCATTGGTGATACCTGCTCCTGTCCATATGCGCGAAGGTGTGTATAAACCAGTTCCCTCGATGATGAGATTATGATAGGACCTGTTTGGGGTGAGTGAGTTAAAGACCGGGACATTTTGGTTGATAGAGCCATTAAAAACTACAGTACTTCCTGAAGTGGTATAGGTTCCAGTTCCCGGAATAAAAACACCTGCAATACCAATGTTTCCGGTATTTTGCAAAGTCCTACTGTTATTAGTGGAACTTAAATTATTGTAATTAAACGCTACAATTGTTTGCCCATTAGGACCATTATAATTGATGGTATTACCAGTCACAATAAATCCGCCCGTGGTGAAAGTAGCTGATGGATTGAATACTCCTGCAATATCAATATTTCCGTTAAGCGTTACACTGTTGGTTGTTCTTGTGTTACTAATTGTAAGATTGTTAAATGAAGCAGCGGGTACTGTTTGTGCGGCAGTACCGTTAAAGTTCACAGTGCTGCCGGTAATTGTAATAATTCCTGCTCCTGGTGTGTAGGTTCCACAAATTCCTATAACTCCTGAAGAAGAAAGCGTTCGATTTCCTCCACTAATATTTAAATTACCAAAATTAATTGGAGGAACAACAGAGGCAGTGGCTCCTGCAATGATAAAATTACTGCTACAATTACAGTTTCCTGTAGCTGTTCCTCCATATGACATGGTTCCATTTACGGTAATTGATGTACCTGACGAGAGTTGAAAATTACCTGTACCGTTGAGAGTAAAATCATTTACGACAAAATTTCCGCTGTTGATAACACAGGGATTCGGAGCAGAAACACCAACGGTAATGTTATCAAGTGCTGTGGGAATTCCCGAAGGCGACCAGTTTGATGCTGTGTTATAATCATTACTTGTAGTTCCAACCCAAGTATAGTTTATATTTATAGGAGCACGTCTGCCTGTTATTTCAAGGCCATTGAGCGGAAGGTAGGTCTGATTAAAGGCTGCTGTTGAAGGTTGGTAACCAACTAAACTTGTCCCTGAATTTACTGTAGTTCCATGCTCAGTCCACACTCCTGCATTATAGGTGCTGAATTTGAGATTTGATTCAGTGCCAACAACATCTGCGGGTGTATAAAATACTGTGATTGAATCTCTGTAGGTTCCTCCGGCACTATTTTCTGTAATCAACCAATATCTGCTAATATAATCGGTGGCAGCGATAGGGTTGTTGATATTTGGGTTTACAGCATCAATCACTCTTGCCCCCACTATACGTGTGGTTGAGTTTTTAAAAAAACGAATATGGATGGGGGAGTATTCGGCTATTCCCGTATTTTCTCCAATTTGAAATACATAATTATCGGAGCCCGGTGACACAGTTCTTACATAAGTATTAATTTTAAATTGTCCGGTACCGTTGGTTACAAACATACTTGCTGCGGAAGGAGCAATTATTAAGGCGTTGGCAGAGGAAACATAATCTATGAGTAAATCATTATTACCAAGAAACAATGATCCGTTTGTTAATCGCACCTCACCGCCCAAACCTATAACATCTCTAGATGCATGTAAATTAACACCTGCTGTGTTATCGATTTCTACTGAAACACCATTCATTGCCACTGGCCACTCTTTGTCGGTGGAAGTCATGTTGACTGAACCTGTATATCTAAGCTGGCTTCCGGCCACATATACAATTCCTCCTGTACCTGATATTGAGCCGCTATTGCGTATGAATTTACCAACTGAATTGATGTTTATATTGGTTGACAAATTTATCCCAGATGCATTGTTAAGTCGCCACCAAATATTCAGAAGCGTGCTACCTGCAACACTAACATTTTGAAGGGATGTACCTCTAAATTCAATTTGCATAATTGGCAAAGTAGAGCTATTGCCTGTACTAATTGTTGCTCCAGCAGACTGCGTAAAACTTCCACTTATATTTACGTATATTTCAGGGTTTATACCAAAAGTAGATCCCAAAAAAGAACCTGCCGTTTGAGAAAAATTACCGGCAATATTCCAAGTGGTGATTGTACCATTTGCTCCGCCAACCGCACAATTATTGATTGTTCCTCCACTTTGAGTACAATTACCTGATATATTGATGGTAGCTGAAGAGCCAAGGCCGGTTGTGGTATTATACACTATAAAGTTACCTCCACTAATATTGAATGAACCTGCCGTGACATTGAAAACAGGAGATCCGCCCGTAGATGAAGGCACTACTCCATGGAAATTAAAAGTACCACCGCTCATGTTGAGAACTCCCCCAATATTGAGGTTAATAGTAGGTGCATTTGGTGTTATAGTGTTGGTTAATGCTGTAGATCCACCGGAAACATTTAAGTTACCTGTGATATTCAGGGTAAACCCAGCAGAGCCTGTCAATCGGAGCAATCCTGAACCCGTTGATATAATATTGAAATTACCTGCTATAGTTGCTCCATTTAATGCCCCAAACAAATTTAATGTAGAAGTTTGAGAAGTACAATTCCACGAAAAATTACCGAAAGTTTGAGAGAATCCTCCACTGGCAGATGATGCAGTTGTATATCCAATAATATTACAATTTGAGGCAGCGTTCCAAGTTGCTGCAGGAATTGTACCACCAACAGTGGTGTGTGTATGATTATAGGTGCCATTGATTAGGAGTTGTGCAGCAGTAGCGGTTATACTGCCTCCATTGTTAAGGGTACCGCTGATGGTTGTAACCGCATTGGTTGTATTGTAATTATTGGCTGTGCTGCTGTTGCTAACAGTTAAAGTTCCTGCTATACTGCCTGTATGCCCTATACCTAAATAATTAAATGCAATGGAATTGGCTCCGTCACCAATTATAAGGGTCGAGCCGGATGCAACGCTTAAGTCAACACCTAAATCGCCTTGAAGTGAGAGTGTATTCCCAGCTGCAGCAGGCTGTAGTGTAATTGCTGTATTGTTACTTACAATAAATTGAGCAATAGTTTCTGTTGGTATATTATTGGCAACAGAACTCCCCCCATTTGTAAAATTTAAAACATCAGTAGAAGAAGGGGTATTTCGGGCGGGAGTCCAGCTTGCGGGCGTTTGCCAGTTGGCTGAGCCGGTGGTTGCATTCCAAGTGTATGATGCAACAACAACAGGAGGAACCAACTCCCCTGTTGAAAGCAATATTGGCGTACCCGGATAGCCTGTAAATGAGATTTGCGCTAACTGAGCTGTAGTTAATGTTCCGGTGGTGTTACCGAAGAAAATTTTCCCTGCTGTTCCGCTTGCCCCTGCCGTTCCGGTCCATCCATTTATGGTAAGCGCTGAACTACCCCATGTTACAGCATTACTTGCTGCAAAAATTAGATTGTGGCTACCAGTGCCGAGAGAAATTGAGGAGTTGATTGAATTCATCACTAAAGTTCCCAGCGTTTCACTAAATCCTGCCCCTGAACCTGTTCTCAGAATACCTCCACCCATTGAAATATTACTCACATCAGCAATTGCATTTGATGCCCCAAGTTGCAGTATTCCACCATTTACAGCCGTAATACCACTATACGTGTTGGCTCCACTCAAGGTGAGTGTGCCTGCTCCACTTTTAATCAATTGACCTGTACCACTGATAATACCTGAGTATGCGGTATTACTTGATTGATTACAAGTTAAATTGCCAGATCCTAATGCAATGTTTCCGCCCGTAGCACCGGCACCACTAATTGATGAAACTTGTTGTGAGAGATTGTTACAATTAAAATTGGCACCTGCAACATTTGCAAAAATTAAATTGGTTGATACAGGCAACCTATCATTGCCTGAAGAGAGTGATAATGTACCTGCATTTATATTTGTATTAGTGCCCGAGTATGTAGATACGCCTCCTAAAATAAGTGTACCGGGGCCCGCTTTAGTTATTGAGCCGGCTCCGGCAATAATACCACTATATGTGGCCGTTTGACCTCCAAAAACATCAATTGTACTTGCAGCATTGTTTAAAGCAATACCTCTGTTACTGTTTACAGTTAAAGTGCTGCTTATAGCCAAGGTACCGGCTCCAATTTGAATTTTACCAGCAGTGGCAACACCGGGAACCGAGCCCAATTGATTATCATTTGAGATAATTAAAAAATTAGCATTAACAATGACGTTCCCCGAGAATGTATTGGGGGCACTTAGTGTAAGATTTCCTGCACCAGTTTTAGTTAAATCATTGGTACCGGTTAGAATACGTGGTTCTGTAACATCAAAGTTTGTTTCGTAAGGTGCAGCTTTGGTAAAATTAAATGCATTGAAAAAAATATTTCTATTCCCATTATTATCCTGCTGGGCACCACAATACATATTAATATTGTTGATGTTAGAGGAAGAAGTGATAGTGGTATTGAAAGTTGCTCCACCATTGCGTGCTGTCATCGAAAAAGCATACTGTGTCCAACTAGTTCTGGTTAAGGTTACCAACATAGCATTAGTACCAAATGCAGTAAAGGCATTACCATTGGTTGTAGAAATTGTTGCACTATTTGAATTATTTACATTGAATATAGTTGTTCCATCAGCGCGCAAATCAAAACCCTTGCTACCTGAACTACCACAATCCCAATTCATACTCCAATAAAAACTAAAAACATCACCAATTAGCATTGGAACATTTGCTCCACCTCTACCAAAAAAGCGAGTGGTATTCACATACTGTCCACCATGTCCGAAAAGAGCAAACGAAGTGCTACCAATATTGGTGTTGCTCATACCACTGCCAGAAGGATCTCCAACATACACCCCCGAATTTACGCCTCCGGTTGTAATTGTCCATGCATTGAAACCCGAACCTTGATTGCTCCCATTCGTCCAAGAGCCACCATAATTGGTGGCATTATCAGAAAAAACAAATTGAGCCAGCACGTTATTGCTACATGTTATTACGCATAGTAACGTAGCGAATAAAAGTTGATTAGATTTGTTCATGAATATTTTTCTCATTGTTGTATAATTTACGTGTTATTAATACACTTTAAACTCATTGCGAATATAAAAATAAAAATCATATAAAAAAAATTGTTAAAATCACATATTAAATCCTTGAAATTAATCCAAATTATTTTAAAAAATCACATCACACAATAACCAAAATTCCAGTCATTTAATTGTTATAAATTTTTCTCAATTCATAACAAGCGATCATATTTCTTTATCGAAGATCATCTTCAGCATATACCGGGATCATTTACCTATATCTTTAGCACTTTTGCGGGCAAAAATGGGGGCATTTAATTCAACTTATTAGTCAAAAAAAATATAGCTTATCACCTTACTTGATATAATAGTTTTTGTTTTTATCATGCTTTAACCAATAGTGATACAAGTTGTTTAAACACAGCAAGATTGATTTTATAATTTTTGCATCAATAAAAATGCTACCTTTGCGGCCTTAAAAAAATAGCCATTACATGCAAGCCATCAGAAACATTGCGATTATTGCACACGTTGACCACGGTAAAACCACTTTGGTAGACAAAATGCTCCATCAAAGTAAGTTATTTCGCGATAATCAGGAATCAGGTGAGTTGATCCTTGACAACAATGATTTAGAGCGAGAGCGAGGAATTACCATTCTTGCAAAAAATGTTTCTATCAACTACAACGGGGTAAAGATTAATATCATTGATACTCCCGGACATAGTGATTTTGGTGGTGAAGTAGAACGTGTGCTCAACATGGCTGATGGTGTTTTATTGTTGGTTGATGCCTTTGAAGGTACGATGCCACAAACACGCTTTGTTTTGCAAAAAGCGCTTCAGTTGGGCTTAAAAGCCATTTTGGTTATTAATAAAGTTGATAAACCAAATTGCCGCCCTGATGAGGTTCATGATGAGGTTTTTGATTTGTTTTTTAATTTAGATGCCACCGAGGAACAACTAAATTTCCCAACCATTTACGGTAGCAGTAAGCAAGGTTGGATGAGTACCGACTACAAGGCGGTTACAAGCGATATTGTTCCATTGCTCGATTGCATCATTGATAATATTCCTGCTGCACCATATCACGAAGGGACCCTTCAAATGCAAATTACCTCATTAGACTTCAGCAGCTTTGTTGGACGTATTGCTATTGGCAGAGTTTACAGAGGTACCATCAAAGAAAATATGCCCGTATCATTAGTTAAAAGAGATGGCAGAATTGTAAAATCAAGAATCAAAGAATTATTTGTTTTTGAAGGATTGGGCAGAGCCAAAGTAAGTGAAGTAAAAAGCGGGGATTTATGTGCAGTAACAGGAATTGAAGGTTTTGAAATTGGTGATACGATAGCTGATTTTGAAAATCCCGAGGGCTTAAAACCTATTAGTATTGACGAACCAACAATGAGTATGTTGTTTACCATCAACAACTCACCATTTTTTGGTAAAGAAGGAAAATTTTTAACCTCTCGACATGTGCGCGAAAGACTCTTTAAAGAAATGGAGAAAAATCTTGCTCTTAGAGTTGATGAAACAGACAGTGCCGATGCCTTTTTAGTGTTTGGCCGTGGTATTTTACACTTGAGTATTCTTATCGAAACCATGCGCAGAGAAGGATATGAGTTACAAGTTGGACAGCCCCAAGTAATTGTAAAAAATATTGATGGAGTTAAATGTGAACCTGTAGAAACACTCACTGTAGATGTGCCGGAGCCTGTATCAGGTAAGGTAATTGAATTGGTGAGTCAAAGAAAAGGAGACATGGTAATTATGGAACCAAAAGGTGATATGATACATCTTGAGTTTACCATCCCTTCAAGAGGCATTATAGGTTTAAGAAATAAAGTTCTAACTGCAACAGCCGGTGAAGCCATCATGAATCATAGACTTAAAGGGTTTGAGCCATGGAAAGGTGAAATTCCCGGTAGGATTTCGGGCTCGTTGATCAGCATGGAAACAGGCACTGCAATTGCATACAGTATTGATAAGTTACAAGATCGCGGATTCTTTTTTATTGAACCGGGTGAAGAAATTTATGCCGGACAGGTGATTGGAGAGCATACACGCCCCGATGATTTATCAGTGAACATTACTAAAACCAAAAAGCTAACGAACATGCGCGCTTCAGGTTCAGACGAAAAAATGCGTATTGCACCTGCCATCAAATTTTCATTGGAAGAAGCTATGGAATACATTCAGGAAGACGAGTATGTTGAACTCACTCCAAAATCTATTCGTATGCGCAAAACTATTCTTGATGAAAATGAGCGTAAGCGAGTGAGTAAAAGTGCCGCTGCCCAATCATAAAATGTTGCCAATATAATTTTGGCATTATTCATTTTTAATTTCATCCTGCAGTTACATTTGTAACATGAAATGGGAATTGATTATAAAAATCAATCAGCTAATTGTATTAGCGCAAGAGCGATTAAGCAAGAAACAGTTTATATTGCTTTCTTCAGTGCTCGTTGGCTTATCGGTAGGTGTAGCTTCCATTTTACTAAAAAGTTTTGTACACCTCATTTTTACGCTAGCCACGTACAAGCCCATTGTCAGTTTAAAATATCTTTATCTGATACTGCCGGTTACAGGCATTTTTCTTACTGTTTGGTGCGTTAAAAAAATACTGAAAGGCAAACTCGAAAAAGGGCTACCACCTGTACACTACGCCATTGCAAAAAAGTCGGGGATTATGCCCCGTGAGCAAATGTATGCACAGTTGCTTACCAGCAGTTTAACCGTTGGCTTAGGTGGCTCAGCAGGACTAGAAGCACCAATTGTAGTAACCGGTGCAGCCTGGGGATCTAACTTTGCAAAAACATACCGACTTGATTACAAAGACAGAACCCTGCTGCTTGCCTGCGGTGTAGCAGCCGGTATTGGAGCAGCCTTTAATGCCCCAATTGCAGGGGTATTATTTGCACTCGAGGTATTGTTGTTGGATATTAGCATCTCTGCATTTACCCCACTCATCATTGCTGCGGCAACTGGAGCACTTGTATCAAAAATTTTTTTAAAAGATGATATACTTTTTTCTTTTCCTCAAAGTGTAGCATTCAACTACTTTCATGTTCCATTTTATGCACTGCTCGGTGTTATGACCGGGCTATTGGCGGTATACCATCAGCGTGTGTTTTTAAAATTAGAACATCTTTTCTCTCATCTCAAAATAGGTGCATACAAGAAAGTTTTTTTGGCAGGTGCATTGCTTGCCATACTGATTTTATTTTTTCCGGGACTTTTTGGTGAGGGATATGCCAGTATCAAGTTATTGGCAACCAATCAGACTTCCGAAATTTTTGAACACAGCATTTTATTTCACCTTAGCAGTAACCCTTGGATGCTGCTTGCATTGTTGTTACTTACCTTACTGCTAAAGGTTTTTGCTACAGCCATCACCTTGGGCAGTGGTGGCAATGGTGGTAATTTTGCGCCATCATTATTTGTTGGTGCACATACAGGATTTGTTTTTGCTGCCTTCATTAACTTGTTATTCAAGCTCAGTTTGCCGGTTAGCAACTTCACACTTGTAGGCATGGCAGGAATCCTCAGCGGTATATATCATGCACCATTAACAGCATTATTTTTAATTGCAGAAATTACAGGCGGATATAATTTACTGATTCCATTAATGATTGTTTCCTCTATCAGTTTTGCCATCAGCAGATACTTTGAAAAATATGGCATGGACACCAAAAAGTTGGCAAGCTCGGGCCTCATACTTACCAATGATAAGGATAAGAATATTTTAAACAGTATAACCACCTCACGATTGGTAGAAACAGATTTTATCAAGTTGTTTCCCACACAAACATTAGGTAGCTTTGTGAAAGTAATCTCGGGCTCACGAAGAAATATTTTTCCGGTAGTGAATGATCAAAATAAGTTGCTGGGAATTATTGTACTCGACAATGTGCGAGAAATTATTTTTAAGCATGAATTATACGAGAAAGTTTTGGTGAAAGAATTAATGAGTATGCCACCTGAAGTGATTGCTCCATATGAATCGATGGATGGTGTCATGAAAAAATTTGATGAAACAGGGGCATGGAATTTGCCTGTTATTGATCAAGGAACCTATATTGGATTTATTTCAAAATCGAGTATTTTTTCGAATTACAGAAACAAACTTATTGATTACAGTATTGAATAAATATGGCTACAAAAAACACCTTAACCTACGAATCTGCCTATAAAGAATTAAGCAGTATTGTAAAAGATATTGAGCAGGAAAATGTTCCGCTCGATGAGCTTACCAAAAAGATTGAACGTGCTAATACC
>JBILUU010000088.1:0-9257 GCA_044370815.1 Bacteroidia bacterium | reverse complement strand
ATAGCTCTGAGCTATTTAATAAATACTAATGGTATCATTTGAAATTATTTTTGCAGTATTATTTTTTTAGTACTCACACCGGCATCGGTATTCAATAAAACATGATAAACACCGGAAGGAAAACGACTCATGTCAATTTCAAAATTGGCTGCAATTTTGTTTTCAATTTGTTCCTCATAAATTTTCTTTCCCATTACATCAACAACACTAATGGTACCATTGGCACGCTGAGGAAGATCGGCAGTAACATATAATAAACCATCAGTAGGATTAGGATAGGCTTGTAAAACTTGAACTTGTTCAAAAATAAGTTCTTGTGTTGAGCTACTTAATCCTACAGTAAATTGTTGATAAATCTCCCCACCAAAATCAGCACCAAAACTTTTAATCAGTGAGCCATTTACATTATTGAATCTGGCATAACCGGTTCCTTGTGCTGTGTTGGCCCAAAATGATAATCCATCCTCCCCGCTATCTGTTAACTTGAATTCGTAACAGCCTTCTTGCAGACTAACAGTATCTCTGTATATGGTGTTTGCCACCAAGTTATTTCTTTCAAATACTATATTTCCGGTAGCATCTTTGAGAGCGTATTCTGTCTCCCATGGTCTGGCATTGGTTCTAACCATTACAATAAAGTTTGAAGGCATTAGCGCAGGATAGTTATACTTGCTTATGCGGCTGTTATTTGGAGCATATTCATCGGCTACACCATTTGGATTGCTAAGTGTAACGGTAAAGTAGGAGGCACCTTGAGCCCAATTAAAACTGCCTAATGTTACCTCGGCAATTTCTTGAAATTTTAAATTACCTGTCCAGTTGTAAACAGATGGTACTGCACCATTCATCCCATAAGTAATAGTGAGTGAGGTAAGATTTGCTGAACCATTATTTTTTATTCTGATCTTAGGATTAGTGCATATGGTGTTAAAGCGCAAATACATTTGATCGTTGCTCGGAGATAAAATGGTTTCTAACGAGGCATCGTTGGTAAAGTTGGGAGCTCCATAGGTAACAATTTGATCTTCTATTTGATAGTAATGCCAACCGCCTGTTGCGTTGTATGGCTGTGCATCGTGATCAAGAACAACCGAACTGCCCGGTGTGATAAATGGTGTGATTTCAAAATCATAGGTCCAAACCTCTGCACCAGGGCACCAATTCGAGCGATCGTAAACCCAAGTTCCACCTTGCGGATATAATGGGTTTACATCACAATTGTCTCTCCAAACTAATTTTGAAAATTGCTGTGTTCCATTCACCTTAAAATAGTGGTATTTAGGACAAAATTCAGCGCAATTTTCAGGTGTGTCCATGCCATGACCTGTAATTCTGCTTTTCCATCTCGCGGTAACTGCATTGGAAGGGATATTTACGGTTCTTGGAGTAAGATAGTTGTCAATTGGGTCGTTGGGTTCGCCATAGGTGTAGCTTCCCGAGTAAATATTTTGAATACTAATGATATCGCGTGGAGGTGTTCCTTTAATAATTTCAAAACGCATATCAAGTAGCTCCTGCCAATTGCCTGCAGCTAGGTGAACGCTGTCGCTCAATAAGGTTCTGTAATCGCTTACATCAAAGGTCCATGTCCAACCGCTTCCTAAGCTTAAACCATTGCCATAAGGTGTGATATAACGTGCCAATTCATACCTGATTACTTGAGGGAAATAGCTGTAATAGTTGAACGTGCTGTTGCTCATTGAATCTGTGGTTGCCGACAAGGTGGAGTCGATTGGGTTGCCATTTGAGTCGAAAATATAGTTGTAATAATGTACCGGCCAGGCCCAAATTGTATCTGTTGGTATGGTAGGAGTTCCATTGTTAGCATAGGTTAAAATTTGAACAGGGTTTACCAAGGTTGAATCGATTACCAGCGTAGAGTCTATGGTTGAGGTGAACACACCTTGCTCAAAAACCACATTAGGTCGTAAACTGTCAGTTAGGAAATTACTCATTATTTCTGATGCACTCTTAAGAGGGTTAATGGCATTTTGAAAAAATGCAGCAGCATTATTTCCGGGTGCAAAATCGGTGGCGGATCCATTGCCATCATTAAAATGATAGTAAACACTTAGATGATTATAAAGTGGGTTTGAACTGTCAATGTGGGTATACATCAAACTTTGGATTTCTGTGGCTGTGAGTTCCTTATTGAACACAGCAAAATCATCCATTTTGCCGTTGTAAAAACTACTTGAACTGCTTACGCCTCTGCCTAGTTTGAAGTTGGCAATGTTATTCATAAGCTTCGTTTTACCTGTTCCGGAGTGCCACAAGACACCATTGAGATAAATTTTCATGGAGCCGGTTGCAGCGTTTTTTATAAAAGACCAATGATTCCACTGTCCTTCAATTTCTGCAGTGGTGGCGGCTTTATTGATTCGGTCATAACTTGTACCCGAGAAACCTGCATCCCAATACACATTACTGTCTGACCAAGGGGTGTGACTATTTAAAATTCTGTTTCCTTGTGCATCGGCTGCCTCAAAACAACTGCCATTAGTCGGCTGATTGGCCGGATCTCCGTATGCCCAGTAGCTGATGGTAATGAATGAATCAATAGCGGCCAAATTGTTATTCATCGGAATATTAATAAAACCATTATTGTTCACTTGCATATAGCGATCTTTATCTGCACTGTAAATACTTTGAATTGTGCCCGTATTGCTTGCAGAAAATGCAGTAGGTATACCATCAAATAAATTGTCAAATGTGAAATCAACAACAATATTGGAGATACCATCCCAAATAAATGGTGTTGTAAACGCGATTGAATTATTTCCGCTTGCAAATTGTGTGTTTGCTTGATAAACAGTGATCAATCCTGAATTTTGTATGGTGCCAGCGGTGAGCAACGAATTGCTTGTAGGAGCAAATTTTATGGTAAAATTTCGTAGTTGATTGCCGGGGGTAATAATTTGCAGTTGCATTCCTGTGATAGGTCCCGCGCTGAATCCAGCGGCAGTTAGCTCAGATGCTGTCCAAAGGTGCTGACTTCTTGAGGCAGCATGTGTACTTTGTATGGCAGAAATGTTTTGAAAATTCTGCGTGCCGATACTCGCAGTATTGAAGCTTGCGGTGTCGGTATAATTAATGTTGTACTGCCAGTTGGTATTGTAGTTGTAGGCTTGTTGGTTAGTATAAGAAAATGTTGGTGGTGTTTGACCATTTACCGAAAAAGTATGTTGTGTTTGCATAGCTGAGTCAGTAAGCCCGGTGTGGTCGTATAAATAGGTATAGGTAAGATAGTCCCACTCTCCACAGGCAGGATTCTGAGCCGGATTGCACTTTAGTGTGTATTTCATCAATATTTTTTCGACACCTACAGTATCGGATGGGAATACAAACCAAGCATCTTGTGGTGAGCCGAAGGTAAATGTTTGCAAAGTAATGGTATCACCGGCTTGTGCGAAAAGTTTGTTTGAAAAGTTTAAAATGATTAAAGTAATGATAAGTAAGCGTGTAAATTTTTGCATTGTTGAGTAATAGATTATGATTAATTAAAATGATAAATAAAAATCTTTGGTTAGTTCTTTGTATTCTTTACTGTAATTGTGTCTTTCATCTTGCTCTATGACGAGGGTTTCATCCACAAGCTTTTTGTTGATGAGCTCAAATTGCAGCATCTGTCTCTTCTCATCTTTATATTCAGTTGTTTTTATATGCATGATTCGGGTAAGATATAATTGATTAGCTGCGGCAAGTTCCCTAAACTTTATGCTTTCACGAGTGGGTAAAATAACACATATTTTCCCTTTTTCATGAAGTAATAATTTAGCGCAATTGATAAATTCATTAAAGGGGAGCTGATCTGCGTGTCGTGCCTGATTGCGTGCTTCTTCCAATGATTTATAGGCATCTACAAAGTATGGAGGGTTACTGACAATGAGGTCGAACTTGTGTTGATTGTTGATCGTGAATTGCTGTAATGATTCGTTGAGTACCTTTATTCTATCGGGCCATGGAGAATTGCCGATATTTTCCTTCGATTGCTCACAAGCGGATCCGTCAATATCAATAGCAGTAATCATGGCCGTACTTTTTTGAGCCATCATCAACGCAATTACTCCTGTGCCGGTGCCAATGTCTAGAATACTTTCTGCTCCCTCAATTTGAATCCATGCACCTAATAAAACCGCGTCAGTGCCCACTTTCATGGCACATCTTGATTGATTGATGGTAAACTGCTTGAACTCGAATCTATCTGCAGACATAATAGTCTTGACAATGTTTTAATTGGTAATAATAATTATAAACTGTTGAAATTCATAAAAAACCGATTTATTTTTTGAAAAAAAATTGAAAGTGTACAATTAACACACAAATAATTTATATTTACCGATTTGATAACAAAACAAAAACTGCAGAAAAAGTATGAATCAAAAACCTAATTTGAGTTTCGCTCAAATTTTCAATATGAGTTTTGGCTTTTTAGGAATTCAATTTGGATTTGCTCTTCAAAATGCCAACGTGAGTCGCATATTTCAAACGCTTGGCGCATCGATTGATGATATTCCTATTTTATGGATTGCGGCACCAATCACAGGGTTCTTGGTTCAGCCCATTATTGGATACATGAGTGATCGAACATGGCATCCAAAGTGGGGTAGAAGACGTCCGTTCTTTTTTTTCGGGGCATTGTTTTCATCGCTTGCGCTTTTTGCTATGCCCAACTCTAGTGCGCTGTGGGTGGCTGCTACCTTATTATGGGTACTTGATGCCTCTATCAACATTAGTATGGAACCTTTTAGGGCCTTTGTAGGTGATAAGTTGCCTGCCTCTCAGCAAACAACTGGTTACGCCATGCAAACGTTTTTTATTGGAGTAGGCGCTGTCATTGCTTCGTTGTTGCCATACATTTTTACTAATGTTTTTGGCTTCAGCAATGTTGCACCCGAGGGGGTCATTCCAGATTCGGTAAAGTATTCATTTTTTATTGGAGCAATTGTTTTTTTGGCTTCGGTATTATGGACTGTACTGTCGTCTGATGAGTTTCCTCCCGAGGATATCAAAAAGTGGGAAGAGGAGAAATTGAAATCTGCGGGCGTTTTTAAGGGAATTGGTGAAATAATAAGTGGTATTTTTTCGATGCCAAAGGTTATGTTACAATTAGCAGTTGTTCAATTTTTTACCTGGCTAGCACTTTTTTCGATGTGGATTTACACCACCTCAAGTGTGGCTCAAAATGCTTTTGGAACAAGCGATACAACATCAAAACTATATCAAGATGCGGGAGATTGGGTTGGTGTTATGTTCACAGTTTATAACGGTATTTCAGCACTATTGGCTTTTTTATTGCCTGCTTTGGCTCTACGTATCGGAAAAAATTACACGCATATGATTTGTTTAATTTCTGGAGGTGTAGGTCTTATTTCATTATTTTTTATTCATGACCAAAACATGTTGTTAGTCCCTATGGTGGGTATAGGACTTGCCTGGGCTTCAACATTAACGATGCCTTATTCAATTTTGGCTGCTGCACTTCCCTCTAAGCAGATGGGTTTTTATATGGGTGTATTCAATTTTTTCATTGTGATACCACAGATTGTAGCAGCAGCGCTGCTTGGATTTTTTGTGAAGTCAATGTTTAACAATGAGAGTATTTATGCGCTTGTTATTGGCGGTATTTCTATGATTGTTGCGGGTTTATTGTGTAAATTTATCTCCAAACAATCATAAACCTATTTGCTGAAACTATTAAATCGAAATAAGCTTTAGTATTAATACTTTCGCTAGGCATCTCGCATATTTTAAGTTCAAAAGGTCATCAAGCTACTTTGCCGAGCGATTCTAAGGGCAAGGTACTTCAATAAAAGTTTATTGCTTTTAGTATTATATTATGAGCAAATATATTGTTGTCCAATTTTATATCAAATGAAGTTGAACCCAAATTCCGCATTGGAAAATGCGGAATCGCTAGAACAGCTGTAATTCAATCCATTGGTTCAATAGATTGAAAACACCTGCTAGGCGGGATTACCCTCATAAAATCACTAGTGCGTTACATGCGTAAATTCTACTGATTAATTCGGGTTGAACAGGTTTCCACTGCTTAGTTTAGGTTAAATCCTGAACCTAAAACATATTTGCAGTTAGTATTACTCTCAGTTTAAAACTACGAATCTGGTTAGAACAAGAGTCTTGAATAGCATTTATCGAATAAAAAATTATCAAAATTGTAAGAAATTTGATAAGACTGTTACCTATGGTTAAAATAATATTAAACCATTAATAAATTTTGAAATGAAAAAAATAGTAACTCTTTTATTTGTTCTGGCTACCTTATCAGGAAATGCACAAATCGAAAATTCTTTGCTATGGAAAATTGAAGGCAATGGACTCGAAACTCCTTCCTATTTATTTGGTACTATTCATCTAATAACCCAAAAGGATTTTTTTATTACCACCGCTACCCAAAAAGCGTTTGAATCTTGTAAAACTTTGGCTCTTGAGGTTGATTTAAATATGAACAAAGAAACAAAAAAAGAAATTAGTAAATCCGCTTTACTCCCATCTGGAAAAGTAATTGATGATTATTGTACTAACGAAGAATTAAATTTAATTAAGTCGTTTATGGCTGACACTATTAAAGTTTCTGCCCTTAAAATAAAGTTGTATTCAAGGTTTAAGCCTATCTATTTGCAGAGCATTTTGCTTCAAGAGCAATTAAAAAACTCTACGTCATATGAAAAAAACTTTGCAAAAAAAGCCAAGAAAAACAAGATGAATCAGGTAGGGTTGGAGACCATTACAGTTCAACTGAAAATGATGGATACAATTCCTATTGATTATCAAATCAAGGAAATGGCAAAATCAATAAAGGATGGAAAGGCAAATATTCGTTATTTTAATGAATTAATTGCTACCTACAAAAGTCAGAATATTGATAAGTTACATCAGCTTGCTATTGATGATGGCAGTGTTACTTCTAATTTTGCTGATGTTTTATTTAATAAAAGAAATACTGAGTGGATTCCGAGTATTGAAGGTTTGGTTAGAAAACAACCTACTTTTATTGCAGTAGGAGCTGGTCATTTAGCCGGAGATAAAGGAGTTATCAATCTGTTAAGAGCACGAGGATATACATTAACTCCTGTTTTAGAAAATTAATCCACATTTCAACTACATAAGAACACAGAAAACAATGAAGACTAAAAAATCAGTTCAAGTAAACAATTTAAACATCAAGTTTTATTCCATAATGATAGGTTCAGTTCCTATTACATGGGCTGCCTTTGAATATTTATTATTGGCTTCCAATATTTTTTATCATTAGCAGTTACCAAGAAACAAGGTAGAACTTATAATAGTGGATTAAAAAAGAAAAATACTTCACTTTCAAGTGCTAGTTAATCAGTAAATTAAACGATTTGGATTTTCAGTTTGAGCAAATCATTAAGGAGTATCATCCTATTCTTTTCAGAATAGGCAGAGTCTATTCATCAGATTATGATTTTGATGACCTATATCAAGAGATGCTGATCAACATATGGAAGGGATATAAAAATTTTAAGGGTGACTCTAAATTATCCACGTGGATTTACCGTGTTGCCCTGAATACGGCATTAACTTTCAACCGTGATAATTTAAAACACAACAAAAATGAAAAATGGGAACATCATGTTGAAATTCCAGACACCCATGGCAACAAAGAACTTGAAGAAACTGAGAGAAAAATAAAAAGGTTGTATGAGGCGATTGGTAAACTCAAGGCCGAACAAAAGGCCATCATCCTGTTATATCTAGATAAAAAGTCGTACCTTGAGATTTCAGAAATAACAGGACTAAGCGAATCTAATGTTGGGGTGATAATAAACCGCATCAAGAAAAAACTATTCAATTTGTTAAGCGAATAATGATGAACGAAGAAGAAATATTTAAATTATGGGATGGGCAAACATCTATCTCCAAAGAATTTCCTGCAAATAGCGAAGTTGAAAAAATGCTAAGGCAAAAAAGTACTGATGTGTTCAAGAAGATTAAGATAAATATCATTATTGAATTCATTATTACTATTCCATTGTCTTTTATTTCAATTCCTGTTTTGTTTTCCCGTGAAAAGGAGATCTTATGGATATTCATTGCGATAGCAAGTTTAGCCTTATCTGCTGGGATTATAATCTACGGCAAGTACCTTAACGATTTTAAAAAGTTGAATCAACTCAACATAGTAGAGTCACTAGAAAAAAAAATAGCTATTTTAAAAAGGTATGTTAAACAGTTAAATTTTTATTTAATGATATTTATGCCATTAGGGGTAATCCTAGGAATCTTGTTGAGCTTTGGAAAATCAGAGATTAATATCCAGAAAATTTTACATATTAGTATAGTTGCTCTTCCTTTTTTACTATTATGTATTTGGCTGGGTAAAAAATACATTTATCAACTCTATGGCAGACATCTTGAACAAGTACAAGAAATATATGCTCAATTAGTGGAACAAATTAACAAATGAAATACCTGCTACAACTTTTTATATGTTTTGGTGGTCTCATTGCACACTAATTAAGCTAATACTGAGCGTAAGCATTAAAGAGAAAAAGAAACAACTGTTAATTGAGGTATAGTAACAAAATATTTTACTTTGTAATGATAACAACTAAAAAAAATAAAAAATGACTGAAAACAAAAGAACAATTTCTATGCTCCAAGCCAATATATTCGGTTTAATATATGGAGCCCTATTAGTTGCTATATTAGGATTGCTATATTATTTGGTTTACGGATTTGAAAGCACTATACAGATAGAGCAATTTTTTAAATTTAAAATTTTTGTTCCATCAGCCGTTTTAGGAATTATTGTGCACGAATTTATTCATGGATTAACCTGGTCATTAGCAGCAAAGGTTCCTTTGTCAAAAATTAAATTTGGCTTTCAGTTAAAAACACTTACTCCTTTTGCTCATTGCAAGGTTCCTGTTAACATAGTTGCATACAGATTAGGTGTTTTAATGCCTTTCTTAATTATGGGGTTAGCACCATATATTTACTCAATTTTTACAGAAAACCAAATGGTATTGGGATTTAGTCTTTTTTTTAGCTTTGGTGCTGTTGGTGATTTAATGATACTTTGGATAACAAGAAAAATTCCCAGTGATAAGCGTGTTCAAGATCATTCAACCGAAGGTGGCGTGATAATTGAAAACTAACTGTTTAGCCCAAATTCCAATAATGCGTTTGCATTAGAAATAAATAGCTAACATGTTTCATTTTAGTGTGGTGTTTAAAAAAATGATGTTGGCCTTGTGAAAATGGCG
>JBILUU010000087.1:0-9278 GCA_044370815.1 Bacteroidia bacterium | reverse complement strand
AATCGCTAAAACAGCTGTAATTCAATCCATTGGTTCAATGGATTGAAAACACCTGCTAAGCGGGATTGCCCTCATAAAATCACTAGTGCGTTACATGCGTAACTTCTACTGATTAATTCGGGTTAAACTGATGATCCTTCAGATTTGTTTCAGCTTTTAACAAAATATTCTCGACCTCACTTTTAACCGTTGCAACAAACCCTATTCTAGCCCAAACATAACCTCCGATATCAAGGGAAGCTCGAAGCGAAATAGTGGATACATTCATATTAATGTATTCCTGAATACTAGTCTGAAATATTGGCTTAATTAAACCATTGTTTCTATAAGCTTTTGGGAGTAACAAAAACAGATGCTCTACATCAATTAATCCCTTATAATGACTGAACTCACGGATGAAAGATAAATTAGTCTTTAATTCTTTTCCCGTTCTTTTAGGAATGTAATTATTGAAAGATACGCGAATGCTGTGGATGTTAAACTTAGTTTTTAAATTGATAATTTTCAACGGCTTTAAATCCTCAATCCCACTGAATTGTTTTTCAACAGTTAATAGTAAATTCAATAAATTGAAATTTGTAAAATATTGGTTAATCATATATTCTATGTCCTCAAGTTCAGAGGATTCAATACTGTAACCCAATGCTTTTATCTGGTTTAAATCAGCATTAGAAAATCTGTATTGAATTGGTGTGATATCCAATTTTTTTAATTTTTAAAATAAATACTAATATAACTAAAATAACTTAACGGAGTATATATTTTAATTGATGAAAATATTCATAGTAACTTACCTTGCAATAAATTGATTCATTTTCTTGTCGAGTATTAGACTTTAATTTCAATGTTGCTAAATATAATAATTGTTAACAAGGTAAAAAATGGATTGTTAGCTATTATTCTTCTACCTTTCTACTCTGCATCCAAACTCCTCCTATAACAAAAAGGAAAAGTAAAATAGATCCTGCCATGGCAATTTTTTCGCCTTTGTAGTATGATTCAGGTTCAAATTTGAATACAACTTCATGTTGTCCGGCAGGCACAATCATGGCTCTAAGTACATAATTTACGCCAAAGTGAGGAGTTAACTTACCATCAACGTAGGCATTCCAACCCAAAGGATAAAAAATTTCAGAGAATACGGTCATTTGAGCCGAAGATGAACGCGTTGCATAAACCAATTCATCAGCCTTATATGATTTTAAACTGATACTAGCGGTGGAGTCATAACTGAATGATTTCTCACTGACTTCTTTTTCCCATTTCTGATCAATAATGGCAGTACTGGCAGGATCGAAATTGCTCAAGGCATTGATTTCGGAGTCGGGATTAGCAACCCACTTCAATTGCTTTACAAACCAGGCATTACCGAGTGCTCCGGGATTGCGCTGTGCCATGGGCTCATTGGTTTGTTGGTTTTGAATAATGAAGTATTTCGCATTCAGCATATTCAGCACCTGCATGTTATTCTTTGAAATTTGTCGTTCGTACAAATCTTGATACCTTCTTAATTTTGCACCGTGATAGCCACCAATAGATTTATGAAAATAGGATGTGCTGGCATCTTGAAATGGACTTAAGGAGGCGTTCATGACCCTATAATGAGGATCAGGATCTTTAAGTATTTGCTCATCTGCTGCACTAGGTAAATAGGGCGTTTCCATGCTGCTTTTTGAAACAAAATTTTTCTCATTCAGGTATCTTTTATCTACTGCCCAAAGGTCAATCAATATTAATAAACCCAAGCAAGCATACAAATAGTTTTTGTTGAAAGCCTTAACGGAGTATGCAAATAATAAACCAGCCCCCAATATAATAAACCAAAAACTACGCATAGCATCGGCCTTAAAAATACTCATGCGCGCTGTTTCCATGCCACCCATAAATTGTTGAATTTGCTCGGCAGAAGCACCACTTTTTTTAATTTGAGCACTTACATTTTCATACTCACCTTCTTTAAAAAAATCTTGGAAGGTGGTTGGCATGATGTAAAACAACAAACACAAACCTGCTGTAGCCGCTAAAGCAATATAAAACGAATTTCGTTTTTCTTTTAGTATACTTGGATTTAAAACAATTTCTCTTACACCCAAAATTGCAATAATTGGCATGGTAAACTCCACAATGACAAGCGTCATACTTACCGCCCTAAATTTATTATAGCCTGGCAAATAATCCATAAAGAAATTGGTTAGTCCCATATAATTTTTACCCCACGAAAGCATAATCGCTAAAATACTGGCAGCCAATAAATACCATTTTAAATTATCTTTTAAAATCAACATACCGAGCACAAATAAGAAACATATTAATGCACCTATATACACTGGTCCCGAAGTAAAGGGTTGGTCGCCCCAATATTGGTCGGTTGATTGACCAACATATTGACGCATTTCTGGGTTTACATCTGCCAGCGCTTTTTCATTATCTCCAATTGCTTTTGATTCACCACCTTTAAAATTGGGGATCATTAAAGTAAAGGTTTCTCCAATGCCATAGCTCCATTGTGTGGCATAATCTAGGTCAAGCCCAGAGGTTTTATTTTCTTTATTATCACTCAGTTCTGATCCTCCACGGATGGTATATTTACCGTATTCTTGCGTAACAATTAAATTAGTGATGTTTGGTAACACAGCTAAAATTGCAGCAACTAACAACATACCACTTGATTTTACAAAATTACTTAATTGTTTTTTTATCAGCGCATTTACTAATTCACCTAATACAACCACTCCCGAAAGCATGGCTAAGTAATAGGTTATTTGTAAATGGTTTGAGGCCAATTCTAAAGAAAGTGAAATGCCTAAAATGGCACTTCCTGTCCACATACGGCCTCTATATGTCATTAATATACCCATAATTACGGGAGCCATATAGGCTATTGCATATCCTTTGGGATTGTGCCCTGCTTCAATCAAAATAATGAAATAGGATGACAGCGCAAAGCCAATTGCACCGGCCGCAGCCAAAATTTTATCAACTTTTAAAGTAAGCAGCAACAAATAGAAACCGAGCATACATAAAAATATGATACAAGCCGGGTGGGGGATTCCTAAGGATGTAATTTTTATTAAAGGCCTAACAAGATTTGATGGGTAAACCACCGAAATTTGATAAGCAGGCATGCCACTGAACATGCCGTTTGTCCAAAGTGGCTCTTTATCATATTTGGTGCGGTAATCAACAATTTCTTTGCTCATTCCTTTAAATCTCTCCACATCACCTTGGCTGATTGCTTTGCCGGCCAACAAGGGATTAAAATAAACAATGGTAAGAATCATAAAAACCACCACAACCAGCAGGTGCGGAAGGACGGATTTGAAGTTGAAATCTTTCATAAGGTAAGAATATGAGGTGCTATAATTTTATGCAAGGCAAAGAAAACAAAAAAGCCCTTATGTTGTAATGGCTTTTTATAGTTTGTTATTAATTTTGGGGAAGAGCCTTATTTTATTTCTTCATAGTCAACATACTCACCCTCATCGCCACCTTTGTTTTTTTTGTTGTGATGAATGTCTACCTTGGGTTTATTGCTTGCCTGATGATTATGATGATGCTGATTGAAGTAAATAACAGTTGGTCGACCAAAGATTTTGAAAAGAACAAAAATGGCTACCAAAATTAAAATAAACTCTTGCATGACATTCTTTTGATTGTGCAAAGGTAAAAAAAATAAGGTCTCAAGCATGAAACTATGTGAACAGGTAGTTGCTTTTTTGTTTTCTAGAATCAATAATTTTTTTTGAGTATGGTTTAATGACATTAATAGAATGGCAAGGAATTTGTCGGATGTTGCTAAATTTCTTAAAATAATGCATTAAATCAATCAAAACCATATAAATTTACACACTTAAAAATTAAATTATGAAATACATTGTTGCAATTTGCAGATTTTTAGTAGGAGCACTTTTTATCATATCGGGTTTAATCAAGGCCAATGATGCTGTTGGCTTTTCATACAAATTAGCCGAGTATTTTGATGTGTTTGGTATGGAGTGGTTGAAGCCTGCAGCGCTAGTTTTGGCTATGCTGATATGTATATTTGAAGTGGTTTGCGGAGTAACCACCCTCACAGGCACCTTGCCCAAAGCCACCGCATGGTCATTAATGGCAATGATTGTGTTCTTTACTTTCCTTACATTTTATTCTGCTTACTTCAATAAGGTTACCGATTGTGGTTGCTTTGGCGATGCCCTAAAATTAACCCCATGGGGTTCGTTCACCAAGGATATTGTTTTGTTGGTGCTTATACTGCCCATCTTTTTATATCGAAATAAAACCCAATCATTATTCAATGCCAAAGGCGATTACTATGTCTTAGGCTTTTCTACCATTCTTATTACTTACTTCACTATGTATACATACCAGCATTTGCCTGTCATAGATTTCAGACCTTATGCTATAGGTAACAACATTCAAAAAGGTATGGAACTTCCTCCCGATGCAGTTACCGATAGTATTGTGATGGTGTTTATATACGAAAAAGATGGTAAGCGATATGAGTTTAGTCCTGCTGAAATTGGCAAGGCCGATAGCACGTATAAATTTATTGATAGGATTGACAAGAAGATTCGAGAAGGAGAAAAGCCGCCTATTCACGATTTTAGCATCAGTAAAAATGGTTCTGATTACACCGAAGACATACTCAATAAAGATGGATATACTTTTTTGATGGTTTGTTACAACATTAATCAAACCAATAAAGAGGTGTTTGCCGAAAAGATCAATCCGTTTGTAGCTGAGTGCGATAAAGCCGGAATACCGGTAATTGGTATGTCGGCCAATATTGATACCGAAGTAGAGGCATTCAGGCATGAAGTGCAGGCAGCATTCGACTTTTACACCACCGATGAAACTACGCTTAAAACAATGATTAGATCTAATCCGGGTTTGATGTTGTTAAATAAAGGCACTGTTGTTGATATGTGGCATTACAACGATTTTCCTACATTTGAGGAATTCAAAGCCACGCATCCACTCAACTAACTTTTGCTATAGGTATGATTACATACATCACCAAGAAGCTGTTTTACGGATTGTTTGTGATGTTTGGTGTGGTTACCCTTATTTTTATGATCTTCAATGCGCTGCCCGGTGATCCGGCAAGGATGATGCTTGGTCAGCGTTCCGATCCACAAGCAATAGCTGCCATCAACAAGGAGCTTGGACTTGATCGACCAATTTGGAAACAATACTTACTTTATTTAAATGATTTGTCGCCATTGAGTATACATCCCACTGCCAATAGCGAAAGGGCATCATTTTATGAAGAAAAAAAATATGGCGGAAAATTAATTTTCGGAATAGGCCAAGCACATGCCTTGTTTATAAAATGGCCATATTTACGAAGGTCATATCATAGCAAACGCGAAGTATCAGCTATCATATCCGAAACATTGCCACAAACCGCACTGCTGGCTATGGTAAGTATGACTTTTGCAACCATTGTAGGCGTAGTAATTGGAGCATGGATTGCTACTCGCAAAGGAAAATTTATAGATCATTTCTTTTTAGTGATTACTGTATTTGGTATGGCGGGACCTTCCTTTTTTATGGCAGTAATCATTGCCTGGCTATTTGGTTATGTACTTGCGCCTTACACAGGATTGGATATGACAGGCAGCTTGTATGTTATTGACGATTTTGGCGAAGGTAAAACCCTGCAATTAAAGAATATGATTCTTCCTGCCCTAACCCTCGGAATTAGACCTTTGAGCGTGGTGGTGCAGTTAGCAAGGAGCTCATTTTTAGATGTATTGTCGCAAGATTATATCAGAACTGCACGCGCAAAGGGTTTAAGTCAACGCGCTGTGTTGGTAAAACATGCGCTCAGAAATGCCATGAATCCTGTTGTAACAGCCGTGAGCGGGTGGTTTGCAGGTCTTTTGGCAGGAGCAGTATTTATTGAATATATATTTGGATGGAAGGGCATAGGAAAAGAAATTGTTGAAGCTCTCGAAAATTATGACTTTCCCGTTGTCATGGGAGGTGTATTGGTAATTTCTATGGCATTTGTGATCATCAATATATTGGTTGATATCATCTATGGTATCCTTGATCCTAGGATAAGATTTGACTAAATTATAATTGGTATAGATATCATACCAATATGAAAAAAGGAATCACCCAAATTTGTTTATACCAATGTAAATTTTTTAATCCCTCTCTCTGCTCTATCTTAGCTTAGTTTGCAACTAAGCTGTTTTTATATTTTCCCATCACTCGTACTCGTTTGCAACGAGTACGTATAAAATATGCGTTTGCAACGCAAAAAAAACTATTCCATTTCCTACCGCCTGAATGATTAGATGGTTTGTATAACCCCTAATTAATCAATAGAAGTTACGCATGTAACGTAGTATTGATAATATGAGGGTAATCCCGCTTAGCAGGTGTTTTCAATCCATTGATTCAATGGATTGAATTACAGCTGTTGTAGCGATTCCGCATTTTCTAAGCCGGAATTTGGGATAACTTAACATTCCATGCTGAATATATGCGCAAGTTTTGGAATTTTTTACTGTTGCGTTACAAACGCAAACTCATAGCATCCTCGTTGCAAACGAGGATGAGTGTGTGGAATTAAGATATAAAAAGCGTAGTTGGGAAACTACGCTCAGGTGCAGGGTGCAGTAAAAAGTAATTGATTTTTGCTGACACAAATATTAGGGCAAAAAAAAGCCCCGACTATGGTCGAGGCAAAAAAAATGTGGTTTCTATTGATTAAAATCTTTCGAGTGCTGAAAAGAAAAAGTTGCCTTCAATAGCAGCATTTTCGTCACTGTCAGAACCATGCACTGCATTGGCTGCGATCGATTCTGCGTATATTTTACGGATAGTACCTTCAGCTGCCTTAGTCGGGTCGGTGGCACCTATCAAAGTCCTGAAATCTGCTACTGCATTATCTTTTTCAAGTATTGCCGCTACAATTGGTCCTGACGACATGTAATCAACCAATTCGCCATAAAAAGGTCTTTCTTTATGCACTTCATAAAACGCACCTGCTTGCTCTTTGGTAAGTTTGGTATATTTCATTGATACAATACGAAATCCTGCATCGTTAATCATTTTTAAAATTCCTCCGATGTAATTCTTCGCAGTTGCATCGGGCTTAATCATTGTAAAAGTTCTGTTGGTTGCCATAAGGTTGCTTTAAAATTGGAGCGCAAAATTACTATTTTTTTTATATTGACTCATCAATTATGCAATTTTAACCCAATTGTTAATCATCTTCTGACTGATATCGTGTTCTAAATTCTTATGAACGAAAGCATAATTTAAATGATGATTGATGTTAATTGTATAGCTTTGCCCTTGAATTGATGAATTAAATTTGATGAATGAAAAATTTTAAAAAGTACTATGTGTTGCCGGCCACTCCTGAGGAGGTTTATAATGCGCTTACCAACCCTTTATCATTACAATTGTGGACGGGTGAAAAGGCAGTGATGTCGGTTATTCCGGGTACTGAATTTTCTCTTTGGGATGGCAGTATCAGCGGTGTCAATTTAGAGTTTATTGAAAATAAAAAAATAGTTCAGCAATGGTTTTTTGGTGATCAAGTTGATGCTTCTATTGTAACTATTTTGCTTCATGCACACGATGATGGTACATCGGTAGAGCTGTTGCATACCAATATTCCTGATACTGATTTTAATGATATCATTGAAGGTTGGAATGAGGCCTATTTTGCTGCCTTATATGATTTTTTTGTAGAGTAAAACAATTATTCCTCACGAGTTGAATGTAGAAAGATTTATAGCACTTAGGTTAATTAAGGGTAAGGTTGGTAAGAAAAATAAATTGTCGGCCCCACTCTATAGGATTTCTATTTTAGCCATTGCGTTGAGTATTGGGGTGATGATTATTTCATTATCTGTACTCAACGGTTTCAAGCGCGAAATTACAAGCAAAGTAATTGGATTTGGTGCGCATATTCAGCTAAGTAAATACGATAATAACAATTCATTTGAACCGCAACCTATTGACGTAAAGCCTGCACAATTGGAAGGTATTAAACAAGTGCAAGGAATAAAAAATTGCTCCATGTTTGCCATTAAGGCAGGAATCATAAAAACTGATGCCGAAATGGAGGGCACTATATTAAAAGGTGTAGGACGTGATTTTGATGCGAGCTTCTTTAAGAAAAGTTTGGTGGCCGGAAATCTTTTCAATCCCAAAACAGTAAATAAAAATGATAGTGTAATTATATCCAAGAATTTAGCTGCCAAATTAAATTTCAAACTAAATGATAAAATTTTGGTATACTTTATTCAAAACCCGGCAAGGGTTAGAAAATTTATTGTTGCAGGTATTTACAACACGGGGCTCGAGGATTTTGATAATCGTTATATGATTTGTGATGTGAGGCACATTCAAAAATTAAACAACTGGGACAGTACCCAATTTGCCGGAATAGAGGTTTCAATCAACGATTTTTCAATGCTAGATGAGATTACAGCAATCATTAATAATCATATTCCAAGCGATTGGCTGGCAAGCAGTATCAAAGAACAGTTTCCGCAATTATTTGATTGGCTAAGATTACAGGATATTAATGTTCAGGTGATAATGGTGCTTATGATACTTGTTGCTGTGGTTAACATGATTACTGCTTTGATTATCCTTATTCTTGAAAATACACGCCTGATTGGAATACTCAAAGCGCTAGGTATGAATAACAAGCAAGTTCAAAAAATATTTCTTTATCAAATTAGTGTTATTGTAGGTAAAGGATTGTTGTATGGAAATACCATAGCAATTGTGCTGTGTTTGCTGCAATCAAAGTTACATTTTATAAAACTTGATGAAACCTCTTACTACATTGATCATGTGCCTGTACATCTAAATTGGGCATTGATATTGTTGATTAATGTGGCAACATTTGTGATTTGTACCCTTGCCTTGCTCATCCCATTGAGGCTTATTACAAGGATAAGCCCGGTTAAAGCTATTCGATATAACTAACTTTTGATTCAATTTATCTTAATTTTATTTAGATAAATTTTTTTTGTTGCTTCATTTTAAGTTAGATTTGTAGAAACCATAAACTAATTCTCATGAAATCCAACAAACATTTAAATTGCGAACATTGTGAGTCGCGCTACAAATCTATTTTTTGTGATTTAAAAGGTGAGCAATTAGATGCCATCAATAGTCACAAGGGATGTAACATTTACAAAAAAGGTCAGGTCATATTCTCTGAAGGCTATTTCCCCCTTGGTTTGTTTTGTATCAACAATGGCAAAATTAAAATTGCACAGGTTGGTGATACGGGC
>JBILUU010000086.1:0-9291 GCA_044370815.1 Bacteroidia bacterium | reverse complement strand
ACAGGAACCAAATATCCATGCGGTCATTCATTTTGCCGCACTAAAAGCAGTTGGAGAATCGGTTGAGCAGCCCTTGCTGTATTATCGAAACAACATGTTATCGCTGATCAATTTATTGGAAATGATGCAACTTTTCAACTTGCAGCATTTGGTTTTTTCTTCATCTTGCACCGTTTATGGGCAGCCAGATAATTTGCCTGTTTCAGAGCTTGCACCGCTAAAGGAGCCTGAATCTCCTTACGGAAAAACCAAGCAAATGGCCGAAAAATTGCTTGCCGATGTGGTTGCCGCCTCGCCACTTAAAGTGGTTTCGCTCAGATACTTCAATCCCATTGGGGCTCACGATAGTGGCTTGATTGGTGAGCTGCCCATAGGCACGCCAAACAATTTAGTTCCAATGATAACGCAAACTGCGGCCGGTATTCGCGAAAAGCTGTTGGTTTTTGGGAGTGACTACAACACGGCTGATGGAAGTTGTATCAGAGATTACATACATGTTGTAGATATCGCCAAAGCACATGTTGTAGCTATAGAAAGACTTATTCATAGCAATACAAAAAGTAACTATGAGGTCTTTAATTTAGGCACGGGGCAAGGGTTCTCAGTTCTTGAGACCATAAAAACATTTGAGAAAGTAGCCGCACAAAAATTAAATTACGAAATTACAAGTAGAAGAAGCGGTGATGTTGAGCAGGTATTTGCAGACACCTCGCTGGCTAATGATGAGTTGGGATGGAAGGCCGAAAGAAATCTCGAAAATATGTTATCTACCGCCTGGAATTGGCAAAAAAAACTAGCAGAATTAAGTATAAAATGAGTAATCTTACATTTAACCTTTTAATCACAGGAGGAGCAGGTTTTATTGGCTCGCATGTAGTAAGAAGAATGGTAAATAAGTATGCGGGATACAATATTGTAAACCTTGACAAACTTACCTATGCAGGAAATCTCGCCAACCTGAGAGATATTGAAAATGCCCCCAACTACACCTTTGTAAAAGGGGATATTACCGATGCTGCATTCATCAACGAACTATTCGACAAATATCAATTTGACGGAGTAATTCATCTTGCTGCCGAATCGCACGTTGACAGAAGCATCAGCAATCCGCTTGAATTTGTGATGACCAATGTGATTGGCACAGTAAATTTATTAAACGCTGCCAAAAAATATTGGAACGCCCATATTGATGGGGAGACTAAAGGAAAGAAATTCTATCATATTTCCACGGATGAAGTATACGGCACATTGGGTGAAGAAGGATTGTTTACAGAAGAAACTGCTTACGACCCTCATAGCCCCTACTCGGCCAGCAAGGCCTCTTCCGATCATTTTGTAAGGGCTTATTATGACACCTACAAATTACCGGCTTTAATATCAAATTGTTCCAATAATTATGGTTCATTTCACTTTCCCGAAAAGTTAATTCCATTGGCCATCAATAATATAAAAAACATGAAACCGGTGCCTGTTTATGGCAAAGGTGAAAATGTAAGAGATTGGTTATTTGTTGAGGACCACGCAGCTGCTATTGATTTAATTTTTCATGAAGGCAAGATTGGGGAAACTTATAACATTGGAGGAAATAATGAATGGAAAAATATTGATTTAATTCATTTACTTTGCAAAATAATGGATACCAAACTCAATAGAACTCAAGGCACAAGTGCAGGGCTAATCACGTTTGTAAAAGACCGTGCAGGTCATGATTTGAGATATGCCATTGACTCAAGTAAGTTGCAAAAAGAATTAGGTTGGAAACCAAGCTTGCAATTTGAGGAGGGGCTTGAAAAAACAGTTGACTGGTACCTCAGCAATGAGGAGTGGTTGAACAATGTAACCTCCGGAGCATACAAAGAATATTACACAGCACAATATAGCAGGCGATAGCATGATTTACAATCAACCCTTTCATTCGGGACCAATTAGCAATTTAAATTTTTTAGTTACCGGTGGTGCAGGATTCATCGGGTCAAACCTTGTAGAATACCTCTTGCATCACAAGGCAGGTAAGGTTATTGTACTTGATAACTTCTCTACCGGCTTCAGAGAAAATTTAGAAGCATTCAAACAAGATCCTAATTTTAAAATTATTGAAGGCGACATCTGTTCTTTAGATGATTGTATTGAGGCCTGTAAAGGTATTGACTTTGTCTTGCATCAGGCAGCGCTGGGTTCGGTGCCAAGAAGCGTTGAAAATCCTATTGCCACCAATAAAGTTAATGTTGACGGTTTTTTGAATATGCTTGTTGCTGCTCGCGATGCCAAGGTAAAGCGTTTTGTATACGCAAGCTCTTCATCTGTGTATGGCGATAGTAAGACATTACCCAAGGTTGAAAGTCAGATTGGCAATCCACTTTCTCCATACGCAGTTACAAAATTACTCAATGAGTTGTATGCAGATGTATTTGCCAAGACATACAAAATGGAAATAACAGGTCTCAGGTATTTTAATATTTTTGGCCCTCGTCAAAATCCTTCAGGCCCATATGCGGCTGCTATTCCTTTGTTTATGGATGCAGTATTAACAGGCAAACCTGCCTACATCAATGGCGATGGCTTACAAACAAGAGATTTCACATTTGTGGCTAATGCGGTGGAAGCCAACATCAAATCGCTTTTTGCACCAAAGCACAATGATGATCCAATGGTATTTAATGTGGCTGTATCTGATAGAATTTCCATCAAAGAGTTGTATGAAATTCTTAAACAAGTTTCAGGTTCAAATGTAGATGCCATACATCGTGAAGAACGTGCGGGCGACATCAGAGATTCTTTGGCAGATATTTCAAGTGCTAAAAAATATTTAGGATACAATCCGCAAGTAAAAATGATTGAAGGTTTAAAAATTACATTAGAATGGTTTAAGCAAGCTTTTCATTCTCATTAAACACATGGGGTTTCTCAACAGAATATTTGGTAAAAAAGTTAAACTGGCGCCTGTTGATATTGCAGGGTTGGTAAAAACAGACATGCATTCACACTTGATTCCCGGAATAGATGATGGTTCGGCCTCGTTGGAGGAAAGCATTACGCTAGTAAGGAAATTCAAGGAATACGGATACAAAAAAATAATCACCACACCGCATGTGATGAGTGATTATTATAAAAACAATCCGACAATTATTTTGGAAGGACTGGGTAAATTGAGAGAAGAAATCATCAAACAAAAAATTGACATTGAGATTGAAGCAGCTGCAGAGTATTATCTTGATTTTGATTTTTCGGATAAAATTCATAACGAGCGATTTCTCACTTTTGGTAAAAATTATTTGTTGATAGAGGTGAGTTACCTCAATGAACCCGACAACATTGATGCTATTATATTTGAGTTACAAACCTCCGGATATAAAGTTATATTGGCTCATCCTGAGCGTTATCCTTTTTGGGCACATAATTTCAACCGTTTCGAAACATTTAAAAATAAAGAGGTTTTCTTTCAGGTGAATATCAATTCGCTTTCTGGCTATTACTCACCAGGAGCTAAAAAGATTGCTGAAAAACTAATCGATCTTGAAATGGTTGAGTTTGTTGGAACTGATTGTCACAATGCTAATCATTTGAATTTTCTGGAGGATGCCATTTGTCAACCACATATGCATAAATTAGTTGCCTCGGGCAAGCTGCTTAATCATACGCTTTAGGAGAATCCCCCTTAAGGCAAGCACCTCAAAAATTGAGTTTTTTTTGCTTTGGATCATCGCTAATCAGTCACCGATAATTTCACTGTGTGCATGCTGTGATTTTCGCTGATTATTTTACAAAGATATATCCCCGGATTTAAGTTGAGTGACTCTGTAACGGATTGTCCTTTATTGATGAAACTTGTATAAATCACTCTTCCGCTCAAATCACTTACCAAAATACTACAAGCTTGTTCGATAGGTTTTTTAATAAAAATTTGACCTCCGCTTGCTACAGGGTTGGGATACAAACTTGTGGGAGCAGTTGAATGCAGTGCACTTTGATCGGATACCAATCCTGACGAAGTAAAATAGCTGGCTTCTGTTACCTGTTGAGCACTATTTAGGCTTGCTGTCATAACCAAACAATTAGGCCCGTTTTTAATCCATTTATAGGAGTAAACAGTTGGTTCGGGAATATCTGTAAGATAGGTAAAATTGCCTGTAGAAAAACTATCAAGCTCAATAAGAGTTGTCTTTGTCATCATCTCCTTTATTCTTATAACCGAATTATAAGTGCCCAACGGTGTTATTAATGAACCCTGCGCATCGGCCTCAAAATCCTGAAAAATACTATAGGTAATGCGTACCTGAGCATTTGGTAGCATTGATGAGTCGGGAAAAATGTAATTATAAGAAGCTGTGTTTTGTACCACATAACCGGTATCGAAAGGTGTAGGTAAAAAAAGTAAATCGCTGCTGTATTTGATCAGATTGTATGTATTGCCAAACACATCAAAGCCGGCATTCAGGTGGCTTCCTTCTATAAACATACCCGCAATATCTGCCCTGTAAAAAATAAAATCACCGGCATTTACCCCTGCAGTTACCGAGCTTGCTTGAGGAAATTGTGAGGAAAGAAAAGGAGGAGCAGTTACCAGCGGTTGTTGTAAATACTGAATGGTATCGTGCACCGTAAAAACATTACCGTAATTCCATGTTTGTCCACTACCAGCGGAGGTTATATTAACATTAGATCCAACCGTATCTTTAAACTCTATCCATAATTCGTTCACTACAGGTAAGTCCAAAAAATCAAAGGTTTGAGACTTAACAGGCAGCACATAAAAAAATAAAATCACAGTAGCAAGAATGCCTCTCATCACAATATATTTTGCAAGCAAAGTTAAAAAATTATGCATAACTGAATATTTTTTAGAATTTCGCAGCCCAATTGTAATAATATGTACAAATTAACTATTGTATTTTTAACGCTGTGCAGTGTGGTATTTGCGCAGCAAAATGAGGAGAAACACTTAAAAAACATCAAGCAATTAACCTATGGCGGTGACAATGCAGAGGCCTATTTCAGCTACAACAACCAATATTTGAGTTTTCAATCTAACAACAAGAATTGGGGATTAAATTGTGATCAAATTTTCAATTTGGATATTCGTAAAGCACAAGCAGATAGCACCTATAAACCAACGCTCATCAGTACAGGAGATGGTAGAACAACTTGCTCTTATTTTTTAAAAGATGGCAAGCATATTTTGTATGCAAGTACCCATGCTGCGGGTAAAGATTGCCCTCCTGCCCCTGCACCAAGAAAAGACAATAAGTATTTGTGGGCCATATATGAAAGTTTTGATATCTATGTGGCCGACCTCAGCGGAAAGGTTGTTCAGCAACTTACCAATGCACCCGGCTATGATGCAGAAGCAACAGTTTCTCCCCAAGGCGATAAAATTGTTTTTACTTCAACCCGCTCAGGTGACCTTGAATTATGGATCATGGATATTGACGGTAAAAATGCAAAACAAATTACAAACGGACTAGGATATGATGGCGGTGCATTTTTCTCTCCTGATGGTAAAAAACTTGTATTTAGAGCATCTCGTCCGCAAACAGAGCAGGAAATTAGTGAATACAAAGATTTACTTGCACAAGGTTTGGTAGCACCAACCAATATGGAAATTTACACCTGCAACATTGATGGTTCTGAACTAACACAAGTAACCAAACTTGGCAAAGCTAACTGGGCACCGTTTTATCATCCCTCGGGCGAGAAAATTATTTTTTCCTCCAATCATCACTCTCAAAGAGGATATGATTTTCAGTTGTATTTGATAAACACAGATGGTACAGGACTAGAAGCAGTTACCGGAAAAAGTATTTTCAACGCATTTCCAATGTTTAGCTATGATGGAAAAAAGTTAGTATTTTCTTCCAATAGAAACAATCACGGAACAAGAGACACAAACTTATTTATTGCTGATTGGGTAGATTAATGAGCTGTTTCAAATTTGATTTATCAATGAAATGTCCAAGCAGCCGTGTTTAATTAACAATGCAATAGATAAGCACTATTTAAAATCAACTTCCTTAACTAGTTTACCGCTTTCGTTGTAAAACTTCCAAGGACCTGATCTTTTGTTATTGCGATAATTACCTTCCATTCTGAGCACACCTGTTTCGTAGTATACATTGCTCAAACCGTTTCTAATACCTTCAGTATATTCGCCCATACTCCATAGCTTGCCATTTTCATAAAAGTAACTCCAATCACCATCACGCTTGCCATTTTTGTAAGAACCCCTTAATTTGATATTGCCGTTCTGATAGTATTCATGATAGATACCGCCAATAGTATCTTTCAGCACTTGGGGTTTATAATTTTCAGGAGATGATTTTGTTGCTGATGCTGTTTGCTTTTCGATATTATTTGGTTGACATGCGAACGCTAAACATGATATCGCCAAAACTGCAAAGCAGCGATTATATGAATAAAGAAAATGTTTCATTATTTGTTACTTTGTTCTTTCTGTTGTGTACATCACCAATTGTTGTAATGATTTTTTCGCCTCACTATCATCAAACTGATGCAAGATATCTAATGCACGTTGCCTGTAGTCGAGCATTATTTGATGAGTATATTCAATTCCTCCACTTGTGAGCACATAATCAATCACGTACTTCACTTTATCAGGATCATTATTATTGTTCTTAACGATATTGATTAATTTTCTTTTAACCATGAAACTTGCCTTACTGAGTGCGTAAATGAGCGGCAAAGTCATTTTTTGTTCTTTGATATCGATACCTGTTGGTTTACCAATATCGCCTGATCCATAATCAAACAAATCATCTTTTAACTGAAAGGCAATACCCGTTAATTCACCAAACATTCTCATTTTTTCTATGGTGACACTATCAGCCTTCACACTTTGCGCTCCTGCGGCACAGCATGAAGCGATAAGAGAGGCCGTTTTTTGACGAATGATATTAAAATAAATTTCTTCACTAATATCAAGTCTGCGTGCTTTTTCAATTTGCAACAACTCCCCCTCACTCATCTCACGAACAGCATCTGACACAATTTTTAATAGCTGAAACTCATCATTTTGAACAGAGAGCAGCAAACCCCTCGACAGCAGATAATCGCCAACAAGCACCGCAATTTTATTTTTCCACAGGGCATTCACAGAAAAAAAACCTCTTCGCATGTTACTATCATCAACCACATCATCATGCACCAAAGTGGCAGTGTGCAGCAACTCAATTAAGGAAGCAGCACGATAAGAAGACTCAGCAATATCTCCACATAATTTTGCACTAAGAAAAACAAACATAGGACGCAATTGCTTTCCTTTTCGCTTAACAATATAGTGGGTGATTTTGTCGAGCAGCGGTACAGAACTTTTCATTGATTGCTTGAACTTATCTTCAAACAATTCCATTTCGGTTGCTATAGGTTGTTTTATGCTGTCGATGATTTTTTTCAACGTGGCGAATCGATTAGAGCGTTCAAAGTTACTTAAAAATGATGGGCAATTTGTTTAAAAAGGTTAACAGAAATGGAAATTTGTGCACCACATTCATTCTTTTCAATTCATATGATTCAATTTCCCACTTGATGATTAGCAGTTAGGAATATCACCAACTAGTGATTTTATGGCAACTGCTGCTTGGCAGGAGTTTCAACTCATAAGTTGAATGGATTGAAGTGCAGCTGTTGTGGCGATTATCTATTTTTTGATTCGAAATTTGAGACAATTGAATATTTGACAAGCAAAATAAAAAAAAGCCGCAGTTTCCTGCGGCCTCACGAATAAGTTTTACTTTTTAGTACTCATCCTCATTAAAGAAGAAATCTTCTTTTGAAGGATAATCAGGCCAAATGTCTTCGATGGATTCATAAACTTCTCCTTCGTCTTCAATTTCTTGTAAATTTTCTATCACCTCCATTGGCGCACCGGAGCGAATTGCAAAATCAATCAGTTCATCTTTTGTTGCCGGCCAAGGCGCATCCTCGAGATTAGATGCCAGTTCAAGTGTCCAATACATATTGTTTAAGTTTAAGTTGTTTCTATGAATATATCAATTTTCGCGCGAAAATAAAAAAAAATAAATAGTAATGAATTTTTATTTGTTAACCTTCATAATCATTTGTCCAATAAACCCGAGGATTAAAAAATTGTTTCTCAAACTTCAGACAAAAAATTCAGGTACTTGTAAATTACGTTATTGTATATGATTAAGTAATTGATCATCAACCAAATTAGGCAGCGTAACACGGAGCATAGCGTTTCTCTGCATTTCTCTTTTAATTGCAAAAATAGCCTCCTTATTGCGCGCCCAACTTCTACGAGCAATGCCATTATTGACATCCCAAAATAGCATTGATTTCAGTTTTTCATCAGCTGCCTCACTCCCATCTATTACTAGTCCAAAACCTCCATTAATTACCTCGCCCCAACCTACACCGCCACCATTGTGCAACGAAACCCATGTAGCTCCGCGGAAGGCATCGCCAACAAAATTATGTACAGCCATATCGGCCGTAAAACTTGAACCATCGTAAATATTTGAGGTTTCTCGATAAGGAGAGTCGGTACCCGATACATCATGATGGTCTCGTCCCAAAATAACCGGTGCAGCTATCTTACCCAATGCAATGGCTTTGTTGAATGCTTCGGCAATTTTCACTCTGCCTTCAGCATCAGCATATAAAATTCGGGCCTGTGAGCCAACAACCATTTTATTATCTCCAGCAGCTTTGATCCACGTGATATTATCTTGCAGTTGCTGTTTTATTTCATCTGGTGCGGTTGTAAAAATATCTTCCAGTACCTCAGCTGCAATTTGATCGGTAATGGCCAAATCTTCTGCGCTGCCTGAGGAGCATACCCACCGAAAAGGACCAAAACCGTAATCGAAACACATAGGTCCTAAGATGTCTTGAATATAACTGGGGTATATAAATGTTCCATCTGCCTTCAAGATATCTGCCCCAGCACGACTTGCTTCCAATAAAAAGGCATTGCCATAGTCAAAAAAGTACATCCCCTTTTTATGCATATTATTGATGGCTGTGGCATGTCGTCTGAGCGTGCTTTGAACCTCTTGCTTAAATTTTGCAGGATCTTCAGCCATCATTCGATTACTCTCTTCATAGCTAAAGCCGGCAGGATAGTATCCGCCTGCCCATGGATTGTGCAAGGAAGATTGATCGCTGCCTAACTGCACCATGATATTATTATGATCGATAAATTCCCACAAATCAACAATATTGCCAATATAAGCGACCGATACAGCTTCTTTTTTGTTACGTGCATTTGAAACCGTATGCATCACATCTTGCAAATTATCACAAACAATATCTACC
>JBILUU010000085.1:0-9306 GCA_044370815.1 Bacteroidia bacterium | reverse complement strand
CCTGAATGGTCAACATGGCATTGTTAACCGCTGGATTTGGATGAATAGTTATGGAATTGTCTATCTTAATAGTACTAATACCTACCGTAGTTACTGTATATGGCGCACTGGTAATTGAGCAACCATTGGCATTAAATACTGTAACGGTATAGTTACCTGTACTATCTGGGAATAAATTTTGGAATGTAGCCCCAGGGATAGGATTTCCATTGAAGTTCCACTGATAACCAAATGAAGGTGAGGATTGAATCTCAATACCATTAGGAGTAATGGTTGGTGCAATAGGATTAGCATTCACGGTTACCAGGATTACATCACTGGTTGTACATCCGGCAACCACTCCTGTAACTGTATAACTCGTAGTGGTGGTTGGAGAGGCAACAGGATTTGAAACATTTGGATTATCAAGTCCAGTAGCTGGTGTCCATGTATAGTTAACACCTCCATTCACATTCAATTGAATACTTCCTCCATCACAAATAGCTACATCGGGCCCAGCAGAAATTGTGGGAGTAGCAACGGTTACAACCACCTGATCGGTTGCTGAGCAGCCATTTGATGTAGCTGTAACAGTATAAGTGGTAGTTGCAGATGGGAAGGCAGTAGGGTTAGCGACATTAGGATTGGTTAAGCCAATGGTTGGACTCCAAGAATAAGTGGTACCCCCGGTAGCATTTAAATTGGTAGTAGCACCCGCACAAATGGTAACATCATTGCCTGCATTTACAGTAAGATTGTTCACTGTAACAGTAACTGAAGCAATAGATGAACAAGTACCATTGGTTACTTGTACGGTGTAGGTAGTAGTTGATGTTGGCGTAGCAATTGGGTTGGCCACGTTGGCATTACTTAAACTTACTGCAGGTGTCCATAAGTAAGTCTGACCACCCGATGCATTTAACTGAGCGTTTGCTCCATTGCATATTGTTTGATTGCTTCCTGCATTAGCTACAGGCAATGCAAACACGGTAATGTAGCTGTTTAATGTAAGTGTGTTGTTGCCATTTGGATTGATGGCAGTTAAACTTACATTGTAGGTACCAGGTGTATTGTAGCATATATTACTTGGATTTTGTTGAGTACTCGAAGGAGTTGATGAACCTGGGAATGACCAGTTCCAAGCAGTAGGATTATTGGTACTGGCATCGGTAAAGCTAATGCAAGAACCTACACAAACCGAGGTGCTTGAAGCTGTGAAATTCGCCAATGGGCCCGCACCCGGATTAGATACGTTAATGTAGCAAACTTGCGTCTCGCTATCGCTACCTCCGGCATTACTTGCAGTTAACACAACTTGGTAGCAACCAGGTGTGTTGTAAACAATATTGGATGGATTTTGCAATGTGCTTGTTGCAGGTAAACCGCCAGTAAACTGCCAGCTCCATGAGGTAGGGTTATTGGTTGACAAATCCGTGAAGTTCACCGACTGACCAGTTGTGATGTTAAATACATTTGCGGTGAAGGCCGCAACAGGGGCAGCAGCGGCAGCAGATACATTTACATAACAAGTTACTGTTGATGAGTTACTACCAAATGCATTGGCTACGGTTAAAGAAACCTGATAACATCCAGGAGTGTTGTAAGTGATGTTGGTTGGATTTTGCAAAGTACTTGTTGCAGGCACACCACCTGTAAATGTCCAATTCCAATTTGTAGGATTGTTGAGCGACAAATCGGTAAAGTTTACTGTTTGGCCTACAACAATGTTCAGAGGATTGCCCACAAATTGGGCCACAGGAGCTGCGCCTACACCACACACACTAGTATGAGAACCCAAGAAGGTAGTTGTATTTTGTGCATATACATCCCATTCGTTTTGAGTATCAGGCCAAAATGTACTCGGACGATCAACCGTATTCTTTCTAACGAGTGTATATTCTGAAGTAGAACCCGAACCAACAATCCAATTAGCGACATTATCTCCCAATACACCAATCTTATCTATAATAATGCCATTTCTTTTTAACACAATTACTTCATTCCCATCAAAGAAAGTAACATTAGAAGTAATGTCTGTATTTGCAATAATTCCCGGTAAACTAGCATTAGCATCACCAATCACATAAACATCATGCGAAGCCAAAGTACCCGATAGGTTTAGGGTGTATGTTGGTGTTGTGCTACCGTTAGAATATGTTTCTACCGAATAACCGCTTAATGTTGCAGTCGCTGAACCTGCATTGTAAATTTCTATTGCTTTGTTTTGCCCTGATCCCTCTATGTACTCACTAATGAATAATTTATCGCAAGCTGTTGGCTGACCAATGTTAACAAAACAAGGTCTGGTTAAAGTATTGGAACCGCAAGCATTTGAAACTGTTAAACTAACGCTGTAGCAACCACCGGTAGTAGGATAGGTAATACCAGTAGGATTTTGCAAACTGCTGGTACCAGGTGTGGCTCCTTGAAAAGTCCAGCTCCATGAAGTAGGGAAATTAGAAGAAAGATCAAAAAAGTCTGCTGTTGTGCCCGCAGTAAACTGACCGCTTAAAATTGCTGTTGGCGCTAAGCAAGTTGCATTACTAATGGTTATAACATAATCTTCGGTTTCCCCACTAAAAAACTGTGTGCACGGATCTGTAGGACCGTTGGCATTGCTGGCTGCGCGACTTCTAACACGCATTCTAATTTGCCCAAGCGCAGCGTTGTTAGGCACAAAAACAATAATCTCATTAGCCACATTGGCTGTAGATGAGATAGTAACCTCGCTCCATTCCGAAGTGCTAAAAACTCCATTATTGTCCCAATCAAACCAAACAGATATTATACTGGTTGATGTTGAGGTTACACCAAGTGTGTAGCTCTGATTTCTCAGTAAGGTAGTAGTTGTGGCTCCTGTTGATGGCCACAAAGTATAACCTTGACTGGTTAAACTATTGCAACCGGTACCTAAATTATACAAAGTGGAATTCACCAAGTATACATCCTCAATAGCATCTATAACATCGCAGTTAACTCCATGTAAATTGAGCTCGCAATAAGGAGCAGGACCACTTCCTGATGTAATATTAACTGTGTAATCCTCAGTTTCACCGTAAGTGTAATCTAGGCAAGGATCCATATTTGCAGCACCAAAGGCGCATCTCACACGCATCCTCGTGGAACCAAGTGTGGCTGTTGGAGGAACCGAAAAATTGAAGGTCAAATTCTGATTAGCTGTAGCGCCTTGAAACTCGCCAAGTTTTTCGCCTGCATCTGCAAAATCATTGTCTTGATTGTAGTCAATCCATGCTGCATAATAATTGGTAGGGTATGTTCCGGCCTGCACAATTAAGTTATTATTTGAGCTTTGAGCTAAATTAGTTGACAGAGCAGTGTAATTGTTATAATTAGGACCGGTTATAGAACCTGAATTGACATTATTAATTGTACCTAAGGTAACACCATTGATAAAATCTCCTGAACCTGTTCCACTTGGCGGATTGGGGATACAATAAGATGATACTGCTGATTGAATAGTAATTCTATAATCTTCGGTTTCTCCGTAAGTATATGACAAACAAGGATCTATTGCTGCAGTGCCATAAACACATCTTACCCTTAACCTAGTAGATGTTATTGATGCCCCTGCAGGCACCACAAAGCTAATGGTCAACAGCTGATTAGTAGCGCTTGACAACACCTCACCGAGTTTTTCATTGAGATCTGTAAAATCACCATCATTATTATAATCTATCCACGCAGCATAATAATCTGGTGAGTATGTTCCGCCAGTAATGTTGAGGGTATTGGTTGAGCCCACAGTAATACTTGTTGTAAAGGGAGGCGAAAGATTAGCAGTATAATCTTGATAAAATGGAGCTGCTGTGCTAGCTCCAGAGGTTACATTAAGGGTACCCATGCTCACTTGATTAATAAAGTCTCCTACTGTTGCCCCAGTTGTGTAAGTAGGAATGCAATAGGAAGAGCCTAAGATATTAACATTGTAATCTTCTGTTTCTCCCCAGTTATAAGCACCGCATGAGGTGATTGCGGTAGTGTTATAAGAATTCATCACCCTCATTCTCGTAATTCCGGGAGTAGCGGTAAGGGGCACGTTCACTGAAAATGTCATACTTTGACCTGCTAAGGTGGTTTGAAGCTCTCCAATGTCTTCACCGGCATCTACAAAATCAAAGTCTTGATTAAAATCAATCCACACATGATAACCTTCAAATGCAGGGGCAATAGGTACATAGGTACCTGCTACTACTGTAAGTGTGTAGAATGAACCTGGGCTTAATGCCGGTGGGGTGTATCCTGTTGTGTAGTAATTATAGAACGGAGTGGCAGAGGCGCCAGAGGCATTAAAAAGTGTCCCCATTGACACCGATTCAATGTAATCGCCATCCGTAGTTCCAGTGGTAAAGGTTGGTGTGCAATATTGAGCCTGCAACCTGGCAGACAAAATAAATGCAGCAATCAAAAGCAGTAATTTTGTTTTCATGTTAGTTTTTAATTCTTTATTTTAAATTTAAAAATTTGCGCAAATTTACTTTATTTTTTCATTTTGGTTAAACATTAGTCGAATTTTAAATGTTATAATAAGATTTTCTTAGCTAAGGCAATTTGTTAGCTTTGCACTTAGTTTTAATTTATGAAATATACAATCATGTTATTGCTGCTGTTGATTTTTACAACAGTATATCCCCAGCAGAAAACAGCTCAGCAAGGCAATAAAAAAATATTCAATGCTCAGTTCGTGAATCCATTCATCGGAACCGGAGGGCACGGACATACCTATCCCGGTGCAACCTTGCCTTTTGGTATGGTACAGCTTAGTCCCGATACAAGAATTGATGGTTCGTGGGATGGCTGCAGCGGCTATCACTATTCCGACAGCATCATATACGGATTCAGTCATACGCACCTCAGCGGAACCGGTTGCAGTGATTATGGCGATATTTCCCTAATGCCGGCAATAGGGAATGTAACCCATCAACCTACCTCCTATGCGGCTGCATTTCAACACAAAAATGAAAATGCAATGGCCGGACTATACACTGTAAAACTGAATAACAACATAGAGGTACGTCTAACTGCTTCCAAAAGAGCAGGAATGCATGAGTACAGGTTTCCTGCGGGAGATATGCCGCAGTTAGTAATCGACCTTGAACATCGCGATAAGGCACTCGACTATATGATTAAAATTATTAACGACAGCACTATCGTGGGTTTTAGAATCAGCGAAGCTTGGGCTAAAAAACAAGAAATTTATTTCTGTTTGCAACTTAACCATAAAATTGAAGATTACACTTGGCTCATTCATGATAGTATTACACCAACTACAGCCATTAAAACCGGTAAAATTACAGGAGGTCATTTCGGCAAAATGTTGCTCAGGTTTAAAAATCTGAAAAATGGCGCAGTAAAGGTTAAGGTTGGCATCTCTTCTGTAAGTACCGAAGGAGCCACAAATAACTTGCTCAACGAAATACCTCATTGGAATTTTGAACAAATTAAAAATGAAGCTTTTGATGCCTGGAACCAAGAACTCGGAAAAATAGAAATAGAGCAAACCACCATCGAGAAAAAGAAAATATTTTACACCGCACTCTATCACTGTATGCTTCAACCAAATATTTATAATGATGTTGATGGTCGCTATCGAGGTCGTGACGGCAACATTCACACAGCCGAAGGGTTCGATTATTACTCGGTGTTTAGTTTATGGGATACTTTCAGAGCCTGGCACCCTTTGATGAGCATCATTGATCGAAAAAGAACATTAGACTTCATTAAAACCTTTCTCGCCCAATATCAGCAAGGCGGTTTATTACCGGTTTGGGAACTTAGCTGTAATGAAACCGAATGTATGATTGGCTATCACAGTGTTTCTGTTATTGCCGATGCCATCTCCAAAGGCATCAATGATTTCAATCTTCCGCTTGCTTACGAAGCTATGAAAAAAAGTGCCGAAAGCAAACAACGTTTCGGAATTGGCAAGTACATGAGCAATGGCGCACTCAGCATTGAAGATGAAAGTGAGTCGGTTTCCAAAACACTCGAGTACGCCTATGATGATTGGTGTATTGCACAGGTAGCCAAACAATTAGGTTATAACAACGATTATCAAGAATACATGAAACGTTCACAGAGTTGGAAAAATTTATTCGACTCGGGAAACAAATTCATCAGACCTAAGAAAAATGGTGACTTCCTCACCCCCTTTGATCCTTATGAAGTAAACAATCATTTTACCGAGGCCAATGCATGGCAATACACTTTCTTTATGCCCCATGATATTCCCGGCATGGTAAATGCTTACGGAGGAACCAAAGGGTTTACAGACAAACTCGACAGTTTGTTTACCACCAAAAGTAAAACGAGTGGCCGTGAGCAAGCGGACATTACCGGTTTAATAGGACAGTACGCGCACGGCAACGAACCAAGTCATCACATCGCATGGCTTTATAATAGCATCGGAAACTCGGTAAATACCGCTGATAGGGTTCATCAAATACTCAATGACTTTTATTTGAACAGCCCCGATGGTTTAATCGGCAATGAGGACTGTGGGCAAATGAGTGCTTGGTATGTTTTAAGCGCCATGGGAATATATCAGATTTGTCCGGGCAGACCTGAATTTGAATTCAACAGGCCACTGTTCAATGCAGTAACCATCAACCTCGAAGAAAAAAGAAAACTATTGATTTATAATCTTTCAAAAAACACAAAAGGAAAGTACATCCGAAAAATTAATGCGCCATATCATATAGACCCCATGCAACTTAGTTTTTCAGATATTACTACCGGTGGCACACTGACCTATTTTACAACCAACTCGCCCGATAGCGCCTGCAACAAGACCCAAAGAAAATACCAACCCGTTGAGGAAGAAAATTTAATTGTGATCAACCCAATAATTCATACTGTTAAAAATCCATTTATCAAAGAAACTGAATGCAGCATAACAGCTTCAAAAAACGCAGTTGTGTATTACACCACAAACGGACAAGAGCCCAATATAGAAAGTAACAAATACATAGGTCCTATTCAAATTACCAACAGCACCACCGTCAAAGCAATTGCCGTAAGCAACGGAAAAGCATCAAAAACTGTTACTGCTAAAATACACCAATTACCGCATCCCGATTGGTCAGTAAAACTCAATTGCCAGTACAACAGGCAATATACAGCCGGTGGTGACGCAGGCATCATTGATGGACTAAACGGTGATACCGATTGGCGAAAGGGTGGATGGCAGGGCTATCAGGCACAAGATGTTGACATCATCATACAACTTAATGAGGTGAAAGAAATTACAGAAATATCGGCAAACTTCCTGCAAGATACCAGAAGCTGGATTTTAATGCCTACAAGTGTTTCATTCGAATACAGCGAAGACGGCACCACATACAAACAGGCAGGCCAAGTGCAAAATACGCTTGCAGCAGACCATTACCCAATTACAACCAAAACATTTACGCAACAATTAAAACCTGTTAAAGCAAAATTTATAAAAGTAAAAGCCCTCAACTTTGGCAAGCTACCTACTTGGCATGCAGGTGCCGGTGGAGAGGCCTTTATTTTTATTGATGAAATAACCGTGAAATAATGAGCAATAACAATTCAAACTGTTGGGACAAAGATCCTAAAAATTGGAAACTAGGCATGTTTTACTTTTGCAATGAAGACCCCAGAATAATGCTTCCTAAAAGAATTCCAATGCTAGGTTGGACAGTTAACTTTGCACGGTGGCAATCGTGGTTGCTTATTATAGTAATCATTGGCTTTGCCGCTATGTTTGGCAGGTTCCACTGGTTTTAATATCACAACTTAATACTAATCCGTTTCAATTTGTACAACAACACACATCCAATCATCATTAAAAATTTCACCAGTCAGCAAGTCAATGTATGGCTTTATTTTTGTTAAACCAAACTCATTTTCAACGCTGCCTTCAAACCAATTTTAAATATGTATGCCATAGTCGATATAGAAACCACAGGGGGAAGTTACAAAAGCGGAAAAATTACCGAAATAGCCATCCTTCACTTCGATGGGGTACAGGTAACCGATAAGTTTGTGAGTCTCATCAATCCCGAAATGCCTATCAATTGGTTTGTAAAAAATCTTACCGGAATTGATGATAAAATGGTGGCAAGTGCACCCAAATTTTCTGATATTGTCCATCAAATTGATGCTTTTACAAGCAATCGCATTTTTGTTGCACACAACATTAATTTTGATTACAACTTTGTAAAGCAAGAATTTCAATACCTAGGTTTACCATTCGAAAGAAAGAAAATATGTACAGTAAACCTCAGCCGAAAAATTGTGCCCAACCTACCCTCCTACTCTTTGGGTGAGTTATGTCAAAGTTTAGCCATTGATGCCTTCGACCGACATCGTGCCGAAGGTGATGCGCAAGCTACCGCCCTGGATGAACAATCGCTTGAGTCAAATTAAACCAATACATCTTAAAGTATTTTTGCTGATCATTTATATGGTAGGCGTTGTTGGTATTACTTGCTATCCCGATAGGTTCATATCGCTCACACCATTCAATTTGCTGCTCACCTGTTCTATACTTATGGTTTATTATCCCATAAACAACCCACAGTTTATTCGATACACTATTTTTCTGTTTACTGCCGGTTTTGCTGTTGAATTGCTTGGCGTGCAAACCGGAAAAATTTTCGGCAATTATTATTATGGTTATGGCCTCGGTTATAAGCTCAAAGATGTGCCGCTTATCATTGGCGTTAACTGGGTCATGCTCATTTTGGCCACCCACAGCATAGCTCATAAATTAAGTCAGCATATGTTTGTTGGCTCTGCTATTGGAGCAGCGCTTATGGTGTTTCTCGACTATTTTATTGAGCAGGTTGCCTCTCAATATGCCTTTTGGCATTGGCATCAAGATGTAATTCCATTACAAAATTACATCGCGTGGTTTATCATCAGTTTTTTATTCCATGGTTTAGGGTATGTGCTCAATTTCAAAAAAGAAAATTCCATGGCAGTTTTTATCTTTGTGCTGCAATTGAGTTTCTTTATCATGCTCAACCTTGTAAACTTTTTTCACCAATAAATGTTACTTTAATAAATTCGATTATGCTTACCAATACGCTCATCGTTATCGCCACATTCTTCTTTATGGAGTTCATGGCTTGGTTCACACACAAGTTTGTGATGCATGGTTTTCTTTGGTATTTACACCGCGATCACCATCAAGGACACGAAGGTTTTTTTGAAAAAAACGATGCCTTCTTTCTCATCTTTGCCGTGCCAAGCGCCTATTGTTACATGACAGGTTTAATGAACAACGACTTCAGACTGTTCATAGGTATTGGCATCAGTTTGTACGGACTCGCCTACTTT
>JBILUU010000084.1:0-9309 GCA_044370815.1 Bacteroidia bacterium | reverse complement strand
TAGCCATCACGGTAAGCAGGGTTTGTTCTGTCGTACCATGATAAAGTTGCTCCAGAAGCCGGGATGGTTACCGGACCAAACATGGCCCAGTTGTTGGATGTACCTGCAGGATTGAACCATGACGTTGCTCCTAAATAAAATGCGGAGTCACCAGCAGCAGGATTTTCCCAAGGATGATAGAAGTTGTCACCGGTTGGTTGTCCTGAACCATTAACTGTTATATCTACGCTGTAGTATAAGCCGTAATCCACAGGGGCGCCTGCATTGTTAGTTGGTAACCCGTCCACATCCTCTGTCCACAAACCAAAAGCAGTCTGATCATCAGCATTTGCTAAAAATGCACCAGGCAAAGGAAAGTACATTACTGTGTCACCAACTGCTCTGTCAGCATTAAATGGGTTGACGGTAATATTTTTTTGAGTTTTACCCATAGGTGACACCTTACCGTTCAACTTGTTTTGGGCGTTTGATAACAAAACACCACCGCAAAATAAAATTAGTAGTAGATTTTTCTTCATGTTTTATATTTTATATTTTTAAATGAGAGTGCAAGTTACAAAAAAGGTTTAATAAAATGGTAATGAAATTTTAACTTTTAGGTTAAAATGTTGTTAACCAAAAGAATTAAGCACGTTAAAAATTCAAACTTAGTATAAAAACCTATAATAAATACTTTTTAGCACCGGTATGCCACACCAACTATAGCTTAGGTTATAATTCCTGATTTTGATAGCTTTCCATTGGAGGACAGGCACAAATCAAATTTCTGTCGCCATAGGCATTATCAACCCTTGAAACACTAGGCCAAAACTTAGATTCTTTTATCCAAGCCAAAGGATAGACCGCTTTTTCGCGCGAATAGCTGTGTTTCCAGTTGGAGTTAATTGCTGTTTTAGCCGTATGTGGAGCATTTTTAAGTACATTGTCATCTTTATCGGCTATACCATTTACAATTTCGTCAATCTCTTTTCTTATCTGTATCATGGCTTCGCAAAATTTATCCAATTCAGCCTTTGACTCACTTTCGGTAGGCTCAACCATAATGGTATCTGCCACCGGGAAAGATACTGTAGGTGCATGAAAACCGTAGTCCATCAATCGCTTGGCTATATCAGCTACTTCAACGTGTGCCGTACGTTTAAATTCTCTGCAGTCAAGTATCATTTCGTGTGCACATCTGCCATTGCTTCCGCTGTAAAGGGTTGGGAAATGGTCTTTTAATCTTTCTTTAATGTAATTGGCATTTAGAATTGCAATCTTTGTTGCTTCGGTAACACCTTCGGCACCAAGCATTTTAATATAGCCGTATGAAATTAACAGAATTAAAGCACTTCCCCAAGGCGCTGCTGAAACAGCATTGATGGCCTGATTGCCACCTGTTTTAACCAAAGCATGACCTGGTAAAAATGGCACAAGTTGCGGAGCAACACCAATTGGCCCCATGCCTGGACCACCGCCACCATGAGGAATAGCAAATGTTTTATGTAAATTTAAATGACAAACATCGGCACCAATATTTCCTGGACTTGTTAATCCAACTTGGGCGTTCATATTGGCCCCATCCATATATACTTGCCCACCATATTGATGAATAAGATCTGTTATTTCGCGAATACTTTCTTCGTATACCCCATGTGTTGAGGGGTAGGTAACCATGAGGCAAGACAATTCATTTTTGTGCTTTTCTGCCTTTTCGCGCAGGTCGGCCACATCAATGTTACCTTTATCATCACATTTTACTACCACAATATTCATCCCACACATAGCAGCAGAGGCGGGGTTTGTACCATGAGCAGAGGAAGGTATCAAAGAAACATTGCGATGAAAATCACCTCTGGAGTGGTGATAGGCCCTAATAACCATCAATCCGGCATACTCTCCTTGAGCGCCCGAGTTTGGTTGAAAACTCATTGCCGCAAAACCTGTAATTTCACACAAGTCTTTTTCAAGTTGATGAATAATCTCGTTGTAGCCTTGAGTTTGATCGGCAGGAGCAAACGGATGCATGTTAGCAAATTCGGGCCAAGTGATTGGATATAATTCTGATGCTGCATTTAATTTCATGGTGCAAGAGCCCAACGAAATCATGGAGTGCGTGAGTGAAAGATCTTTGTTTTCTAAGCGTTTAATGTAGCGCATCATTTCACTCTCTGAATGATATAGGCTAAAAATAGGGTGGGTAAGAATGGGTGTTTTGCGCGACAAATCATGCTTAGCTATAAGGCTAACGTGATTAGTAAACTTTAGCTCCTTATCAAAACTTTTGCCACTGAAGTTGGCAAATAATTCAAGGAGGCTTGTAAGGTCTTGCTCATCAGTGGTTTCATCAAATGCAATACTGCATGTGTGGGCATCAATGTAGTTGAGATTAATCCCTGCAGCCACAGCATTGTCTTTCAGTTTATCGGTTTGCAAACCTTTTGGAAGCTGAATACAAATTGTGTCAAAATATAATTCATTCAGTTGTTCGTAACCCAAATTTTTTAGCTCATGAGCAGCTGCCACAGCACAAAGATGAACTTGCTCGGCAATGCCCTTAATTCCCTGAGGGCCATGATACACAGCATACATACTAGCCATTATGGCAAGCAAGGCTTGAGCTGTACAAATATTTGAGGTAGCCTTATCTCTCCTGATGTGCTGTTCGCGTGTTTGCAATGCCATGCGCAAAGCAGGGTTGCCCGATGCATCAACCGAAACACCAATAATGCGTCCGGGAATAACTCTTTTAAACTCTTCGCGGCAAGCAAAAAATGCTGCGTGAGGACCACCAAAGCCCATAGGTACGCCAAATCTTTGTGAGTTGCCCACTACCACATCGGCACCCCAAAACCCTGGAGGGGTTAATAGGGAAAGGCTAAGTAAATCAGCCGCAACCACAACTCCTATATCATGTTTTTTTACTTGGTCAACAAAGTTTTTATAGTTGTAAACCGCTCCTGTTTTTGAAGGATATTGGAGCAGCACACCAAAGTATGAGTCGTCAATATTAATAGTTTTAAAGTCACCCAATACTAACTCAATACCCACAGGAACAGCCCTGGTTTTGAGCACATCTATGGTTTGATCAAAACAATTTACATCAACAAAAAACTTATTTGCATTTCTTTTTGCTGCCTCGCGGCTTCTATTATGAAATAACATGGTCATTGCCTCGGCCGCTGCTGTGCCTTCATCTAACAACGATGCGTTTGCGATTTCCATCCCGGTAAGGTCCATAATCATGGTTTGAAAATTCAAGATTGCCTCTAAACGTCCTTGTGCAATTTCGGCCTGGTAAGGGGTGTAAGCAGTATACCATCCCGGATTTTCGAGAATATTTCTTTTAATTACCGAAGGGATAATTGTGTTGTAATACCCTAAACCTATGTATGATTTTAATACTTTATTTTTCGAAGCAAGCGTTTTTAAATGCTTGTGGTATTGAAATTCGCTCATAGCAGGAGCTATGTTCAATGGTTTTTTAAGACGTATGCCAGCCGGTACGGTTTGATTAATTAATTCATCAACTGAAGAAGCATTGATTGCTTTTAACATGGCATCTGTTTCATGCTTGCGGGGCCCATTGTGACGATTTACAAATTGATCTGTATACATTTTTAGTTGTTTAACTTGTATGTTGAAAAATGAACAACAAATGTAAGTTGAAATAGTTGAATGTTCAAATGACTTTTTAAATAATAATTTCTATTTATCTATCATTGCAACTTAATTACAAATTTAATGGAAGCAATACTGCGATATTTTAATGAAATTACACCAAAACAGCGTGCTCAATTCATACTATTGGATGAGGTGTACCGCGAGTGGAATGAAAAAATAAATGTGATTTCAAGAAAAGATATTGATGCCCTATATGAAAGGCATGTGTTACACAGCTTGGCAATTGCCAAGGTTATTCAGTTTAAATCTAATACTGATATTTTGGATGTTGGCACCGGTGGTGGATTTCCGGGAATACCACTTGCCATTATGTTTCCCGAATGCAACTTCACACTTGTTGACAGTATTGGAAAAAAAATAAATGTAGTAAATGCGGTAGCAGAAAGAGTAGGATTAAAAAACGTAAAAGCTTATCACATGCGTGCCGAACAGTTAAAAACCCATTTTGATTTTGTAGTAAGCCGTGCAGTTGCTCCTGCCGAAGAAATTGTAAACTGGACCAAGCACTTAATCAGTAAAAATCACTTTCATCAAAAACCCAATGGATGGCTATTGCTCAAGGGGGGGAATTTAAAAGAAGAGCTTACTGCTGCAAACAAGAGCTATAAAATTTACAGTATCAGAAACTATTTTGAGGAAGCTTTTTTTGAGGAAAAAGCAGTGGTTTACATTAGCAGTAAAAAGAACTAATACCCGGTGTAAATATCTTTTAGGCCAAAATATTTATATAAGAAATTGGACTACAACGTATATTCTTTTGTTATAGCACCATTTTAATCATAGGCTTTACTTGCACTATGCTAAGTCAGCTATTTATTTCTAACGCAAACGCATTATTGGAATTTGGGATTAACAAAACAATCCTGCCTTTGCACCATTATCATTGTATTATCGGTGTTACATTCCCGGGTAACTTGTTGTCAGTTTTTTAAATCGGGCATCAAGCTCATTCGCTAATTTTTCTTGTTTGTTCATGCGGGCAACTTGTCCTAGTCTTTGCATCACCGCCATTGCCTGCTGCCTTTCTGTGTCAATACTTTCAGCCAATTTACCCTTGAAGCGGAAGTAATATGTAAGATCTTCCTCATATATAGCAGCAATATCCTTGAGTAAAGTTTCTGCCTCTTTGTTCATGCCCAATTTGTAGTAAACTTCTGCAACAGGTAACATAAAGTAATTATATGGAATGTTTTTACGAGGCATTTCCTGCATGCATTTTTCTATTGCCTTTTTTGCTTTATCATTCTTGCCTTCAGCAATTAGTGCTTCAGCAAGGCGAGCAAAATTATTTCTTAAATTCATGGTCATGCGCAAGTTGTTTTCATCCATATACACCCCATCATTGCTCATACCACCCCATTTAAATTTATTCATCATGTTTTCATACATAATGTCGGTATTGGCTTTTCCGGTTTGTCCGTCAAAGGTTTGCATGCGCATAGGAACCAGTCGGTAAGCAAGTCCTTCCAACTGAAAATAAGGTTCTAAATTCATGTAGGCATCATCGCCTACTGTTACGGCAAAATAAACAGGTCTTTTCCAATTGTTGGTTGATATAATGTCCATGATCATCAAATCATTTTTCATTAAGTACTGTTTGTTTATTTTCCAAGGCAAGGCTTTTAGCACCTGGCTTTCCATCCCTTTGGGGACAGTACCATTGCCTACAACCAAAGCACTATCAACAGGAATGAGCACTTTATCGGTTGGCAAATAACTTAGCTCCATTCCGCTTTGCGTTTGAATTTTTGCTTGCGGATCCTCACTACCAACAAACTCCATCAGTTGTTTGATATTGTAGTACCTTGTGCTGTCGCTAATAATGTTAGGGTTATAATACACGGGCACATAATCTCTTGTTCCTTGTCGGTATTGTTCCTCTTTTAATGTGAGAGGAATAGGATCGGAATCATATGCTTTTCTTCTCATTTGTTCAATATACCAGTCGGTATTAGAAAGACTGAGGTTTACCACGCGCACATCTGTTCTGATGCCTTCCACTTCTTGTGCATACCAAAGAGGGAAAGTATCATTGTCGCCATTTGTAAAGAGTATGGCATTTGGCGCACATGAGTTGAGGTAATTGGCAGCAAAATCTCGGGCGGTGTATCTATCGCTACGATCATGATCATCCCATCCTTCTTTGGCCATCAAAACAGGGGCCGAAAATAATCCGATGATGATGGCTACTATAGTGGCCATATTCGCTGATACTTTTTTAGATAACACATCGGCAATGGCGAACACACCTAAACCAATCCATATGGCAAATGCGTAAAAAGAACCAACATAACCATAATCTCTCTCACGCGGCTGATAAGGTGTATTATTCAAGTAAACGATAATCGCCACCCCGGTGAGTACGAATAGTAAAAAAACAATAAAACCATCTAGCTTATCTTTCTTGAAGTGAAAAAATAAACCCACTAACCCTAATATTAGTGGCAAGAAATAAAAGCGGTTGTAACCCTTGTTGCTGGTCATGCTTGATGGAAGATTTTCTTGAGGGCCTAATCTCACTGCATCTATAGGAGCAATGCCACTTAACCAATTTCCTTTTAATACCCCTCCATGTCCCTGTATATCGTTTTGTCGGCCAACAAAATTCCACATAAAATATCGAGCGTACATGTGCCCCAATTGATAGCGGAAAAAGAAGGTTAAATTCTCTCCAAATGTTGGTTTCATAAGGGTTTTTGCTTCTCCATTTTGGTCCGTAGTTGTTATGGGTGTTCCTTTTATATCGGCCCAATCGCGGTAACCGCTTACGTGGTTTCTTTGATCGCTATGCATTCTGGGGAAGATGGTGCAAAAGCGTTTATCATAGTTTGGAATACTGTTTTTCTTGTCTTGTGTAATGACATACTTTCCTGCCTTTTCATCTTTGGTATAGGTTGGATTTCCGTCCTTGTATGGTTGAGCAGGATCCAAAGGGGCGTTGTAATATTGTCCATACAAAATGGGCCAATCGCCATACTGCTCTCTGTTGAGGTAGGATAGCAAGTTGATGGCATTTTCGGGATTGTTTTCATCCATAGGCGTATTTGCTTGTGAGCGAATAACCAGCGTGAAGAAAGAGGAATATCCGATCAAAAGCATTGTAATTGCTAAAATTCCTGTATTAAGGGCAGGTTTGTTTTTCTTTGTGGTGTACCATAGCCCCCAAGCAGAGGCACTCACTACCAAAAGAAAGTAAAAAATAGTACCGGAGTTAAAAGGCATACCAAGACTATTCACAAAAAACAGTTCGAATTTAGCTGCCCAGCTTACAATTCCAGGAATGATACCCGCTTGCACCAAGCCAAGTGTAACCACTGATATGATAGAGGTTAGAATGAATCCGTTGCGTGTAATTTTGTAGCGTTTGAAATAGTAAACAAACACAATAGCAGGAATGGCAAGCAAGTTCAACAAATGGACACCTATTGATAATCCCATGAGGAAAGCGATAAGAATAATCCACCTTAAACTGTGAGGCTCATCGGCAACCTCTTCCCATTTTAAAATTGCCCAAAATACAATGGCGGTGAAAAAAGATGACATGGCGTAAACCTCGCCCTCAACAGCCGAAAACCAAAATGAGTCTGAAAATGTGTAAGCCAAACTTCCAACAATACCGCTTCCTATGATAGTTAAAATTTTTGAAGAATTGAGTTCACCAGTCTTGAGTGCAATTTTCTTGGCAAAAGCAGTAATTGTCCAAAACAAAAATAAAATGGTAAAAGCGCTGCAGATACCATTCATGGCATTAATCATTAGGGCCGCACCATGCTCATCTGAAAAAAGCGTAAAAAATCTACCTATGAGATTAAAAAGAGGCGCTCCCGGTGGATGCCCTACTTCTAATTTATAGGCAGTGGAAATGTATTCTCCGCAGTCCCAAAAGCTGGCAGTTGGCTCAATAGTGGAGAGGTAAACAGTTGCTGCAATCAGGAAAATAATCCAACCTGCAAGGGTGTTGATTTTTTTATATGACATGGTACAATTTAATAATTTCGATAATAGTTATGAAGTAAATTAAAGGCTGCGAAAATAGAAAAATTAATTTTTAAACCTAAAACAGCTTTTAAAGACAAAAATAGAGGTAAATAAACTACGCCCAATTGGATGTCGTTTTAACAAATTAATTGGCTGTTTAATAAAGAATTAACTTAAAAACAAGAAGATTGTGGCAAACACCTTAAAGGTTAAAATGTTTCAAAAAAATAAAAAAATATTTGTTAAAACTAAATTTGTACCTAACTTGCGCTATTATTTTAAACCTTAAAAACCCAAAAATCAATCAATAACTATGTTAAACAAACCCCTTAAAATCAAAAAAATTGTCATGATTTGCATGGCACAGATTTTTTGGCTGTCATGCCTATGCTTACAAGCACAGAATAAGCAGGTGAACCATGATGGTGCAGAAAAAAAGCAAGTACCCACACCTCAAAAGGTGTCTTTGAGCAATCAAGATCCGAACAAGAAGTTTGCAGATGATGCAGCTGCTAAAAGGATTGCAGCCGATCAGAAGAGAAAACAAGATCTTGCAATTGAGCAAAAAAAGCAAGCGGAGGCACGCGAAAAATCAGCAGCTAGTACTCCAAAAAATCAGCATGCTGCTACCTCGGCCAAGGCCCCTGCCAATCAAAACGCAAAGCCGGTTTCGAACACTCAAAACGTAAAAGCTGAAACCATCGCAAAAGAATGGGAGCTTAAAAAAGCCAAGCTTACTGCAGATATGAAGGCAAAGGGTTACTCACAGTATGACATTGATAAGCATATTGCTGTAATGGAAAAAGAAATGAACATTAATAATAAATCAAATAAATAAATAGATGAAGAATAGATACAAATTATCTTCAAGGTTTGGTGCGTTTCTCGCACTTTTTGCGCTGATGTGCAATACCTTGGTGGCTCAAATCTTTCAAGTTGGAACAGGAACCATTCAAAACACCACTACTTCCTATCCTGCTCCCTACGGCAATTATTATTGGGGAGCCAAGCATCAGTTTTTGGTAACAGCAGCAGAGATGCAAGCTGCAGGGGCCTCTAACGGAGACATCAACTCTCTGGGGTTCGATGTTGCTTCTCCAGCCGGAATAGCTTTAACCAATTTTGAAATTAAAATTGGCACCACCAGTTTAACAGATTTAACAACATGGCAAACAGGGCTTATATCTGTATTTTTAGCGCCCTCATATACCGAAGTTGCGGGTGTTAATACCCACAATTTTACAACGCCTTTTAATTGGGATGGCGTAAGCAACTTAATCATTGAAACTTGCTTCAACAATTCAAATTTTATTACCAATGCTATTGTTAATCAATCAGCAACCGCTTTCAATTCTAGTATTTTCTTACGTCAGGATGCTGCCGGTGTGTGCCCCAACAATACTGTTGTGAGCGGAACAATAGCGCAGAGACCTAACATGTACTTCGATATTACCGGAGGTGGAGCCTGTATAGATCCGCCAACAGCAGGTGTTACTATTGCCAATACAAACCCTGTTTGTAATGCCGATTTATTGGTTTTAACTTTACAAGGACAATCAACCGGTTCAGGTCAAACTTATCAGTGGCAGAGCTCTCCTGATGGCACTAACTGGACACCTATTTTTGGTGCAACCAATGCGGCTTATTCAACCAATCAGGTAGCAACAA
>JBILUU010000083.1:0-9320 GCA_044370815.1 Bacteroidia bacterium | reverse complement strand
GAAACTTGGCCTGCATACTTTCGATGGTCTTTTTATTTTTAGGATCAAGCTCCAGCAATAATTTATCGAATGCGGCTTTTATCACCTTCATAAAGTCGAGGGCATCTTTTTCAGATGCCTTCAATAGGTGATCCCAAAGCAGTTCAAAGCTATCAAACGATTGCTCCTTTGCATCAGACAAAGTAAAGCCTGTTTGCACAATACCATATAGTTTTTGCGCAATTTCGGATTGCTTGTTTGCCCAGGTATCGTAGTTTCTATTATTCTCTGTAATCTCGCTCAAATAACGTGTTCTGTGTGGAGGAATGATGTAAATTTTCTCACTCATCTCCTTTGTAATCGCAATATTTGATTCGAGCGGGGCACCGGTTTTTTCTACCAATTTATCCATCACCGCTTTGTACAATCGATTCATTCCCGGATCGTTAAACTGAGAGGCAATGGTGCCAAAAACGGGAATATCCTCATCATCAATATCCCATAACTGGTGATTGCGTTTGTATTGTTTTTTCACATCACGAAGCGCATCGAGTGCTCCTCTTTTGTCGAATTTATTGAGCGCAATGATGTCGGCAAAGTCAAGCATATCAATCTTTTCGAGTTGTGTAGCTGCTCCATATTCAGGCGTCATTACATACAAACTCATATTACTATGTTCAATAATTTCGGTATCCGATTGACCAATTCCAGAGGTTTCTAAAATGATCAAATCAAAATGAGCGGCCTTCAACACATCAACTGCCTCTTTTACATGCTTGCTGAGTGCGAGGTTACTTTGGCGGGTTGCCAAAGAACGCATGTAAACACGCTCGTTGCGTATGCTGTTCATCCTGATACGGTCGCCAAGTAGCGCACCGCCTGTTTTTCTTTTGCTGGGATCAACCGAAACAATGGCAATCTTTTTATCTTCAAAATCATACAAAAATCTTCTCACCAGCTCATCAACCAACGATGACTTTCCGGCACCACCAGTACCGGTAATTCCGAGGATTGGTGTAACCGTTATGCTGCTGTCTTTTTTTGGAGCGCCTGCATCCAATATTTCGGGATAAAATTTTGCAAACTCCTCAGGAAAATTTTCTGCCGATGAAATTAACCTTGCAATGCTCTTGAAATCTCGCTCCTTAAGATGCTTTACCTCTCCATTCAATTGTTTTCCGGTTGCAAAATCACATTGTTCCAACATATGATTAATCATTCCTTGCAAGCCCATTGCACGTCCGTCATCAGGGCTATAAATTCGTGTAATACCATACTGATGTAGTTCCTCTGTTTCTTCGGGAAGAATTACACCACCGCCACCACCAAAAATCTTGATATGTCCGCAACCTCTTTCTTTTAACAAGTCAAACATATACTTAAAGTACTCCATGTGTCCACCTTGATAAGAAGTGAGCGCAATGGCATTGGCATCTTCTTGAATGGCACAATTAACAACCTCGAGCGCACTCCTGTCGTGCCCCAAGTGAATTACCTCCGCCCCACTGCTTTGTATAATTCTTCTCATGATGTTGATAGAGGCATCGTGACCATCAAACAAAGAAGCGGCAGTAACAATTCTTATTTTATGCTTCGGTTTATAAGGAGCAGTTGTAATCATAAAGCTTTATTTTAATGCACAAATTTGGTAATTTTTTCGGTATAGCAGGGCAAAAATTAGCTTTTTAAATTTTAGGGCTCAATATCAACAAATTAGCAGGTTGCAAAGCAAAATAAATTAAGTAGTTTTGTATGCCTTATTAGCTTAATATGACAATCACCGCCAACACACCAGATGAGTATATTGCTCAAGTGAGCGAAGATAAAAGAGAAGCATTTGAAAAACTGCGTAGGACAATCAAAAGCAATATGCCATTGGGCTTTGAAGAATGTATCAATTACAAAATGATTGGGTATGTGATACCTCATGCGCTCTATCCCAAAGGATATCATTGCGATCCCAAACAGCCGCTGCCATATGTAAACATTGCCGCGCAGCAAAAGTTCATTGCTTTATACCACATGGGAATTTATGCCAATCCTGCTTTGTTGAAATGGTTTACCGATGAATACACCAAACGCGTGAAATCAAAACTTGATATGGGAAAAAGTTGTATTAGATTTAAGAAATTGGATGATATCCCTTTTGATTTGATAGGTGAACTGATGCAAAAAATAACGGCCAAAGATTGGATTAACTTGTATGAAAGTGCTTTCCTTAAAAAATAATTACCACTAACTACGGAGCTCAGGTTAAACCAACAATGAATTGCTCAAACAAGTAAATTAAACTATAAATAAAGCATGGTATATGGCGGCACCCAATGAGCAGTATTCGCAATGTATAGCATTGTTGCAAAAATATTGGGGACACCAACAATTTAGGCCCCTTCAAATTGACATCATACAATCAGTATTAAACCAGCAAGACACATTGGCGCTGCTGCCAACAGGTGGAGGAAAATCACTGTGTTTTCAGTTGCCAGTGCTAGCAATGGAGGGCATGTGTATAGTAGTTACGCCACTTATTGCCTTGATGAAAGACCAAGTGATGCAGCTCAATAAAAGAGGTATTAGTGCTACCGCCATTCATAGCGGAATGACACGGAGAGAAATTGATATTGCCATTGGTAACAGCATCAATAAACAGCAAAAGTTTTTGTATGTTTCTCCCGAAAGACTGCAATCAGAAATGCTACTGTCCAAATTGCACTTAATGCATATCAATTTAATTGCAATTGATGAGGCACATTGTATTTCGCAGTGGGGATATGACTTTCGACCATCTTACCTTAAAATTACTTCGCTCACCGAATTACTTCCTGAAGTACCCATCATTGCGCTAACTGCCACTGCAACAAAAAAAGTGGTTGAAGATATAGCCGAGAAGTTGCTACTGAATAAGCCCGCATTTTTTCAAAAGAGTTTCGAGAGAAAAAACATTGCATACATGGTTTTGTACGAGGAAAATAAACTTGCACGCATACTTAAAATTGCCAACACTGTAAAAGGCAGCGGTATAATTTATGTGCGCAATCGCAGACTCACGCAAGAAATAAGTCAGTTTTTAAATCATAGTGGTATTACCTCTGGATTTTATCATGCCGGTTTGACCGCTGAACAAAGAGACGAAATACAAGACAAGTGGATTAAAAATAAGATTCAAATAATGGTTTGTACCAATGCCTTTGGAATGGGTATTGATAAGCCCGATGTGCGCTTTGTTATTCACTATGCCATGCCTGATTGCATTGAAAATTATTTCCAAGAAGCAGGCCGGGCTGGGCGTGATGAACAAAAAGCATATGCTGTTTTATTGTACGAAAAAAATGATCGCAACGAACTAGAAAGACTAGTTGAAGCAGGATTTCCTCCAGTGCATGAAATAAAAAGGGTGTATCAAGGATTGTCGAATTATTTTCAAGTGGCTATGGGAGTTTCACCCGAAAGAAGCTTTGATTTTGATTTAAATGAATTTTGCAACACCTATAAATTACAAACCGGACTTGTTTACAACGCCATGAAATTACTCGAGCGCGAAGGTTTAATTGCCCTTACGGAAGAAATCAATATGCCCTCGCGAGTTAAGTTCATCGTCAACAAAAATGTGTTGTATGACTTTCAAGTGTATCATTTTCGCTATGATGAATTTATTAAATTGCTATTACGCTCTTACGGTGGAATTTTCGACAATTATATCCCTGTTGATGAGTTTAATTTGGCTAGGCGCGGACAAATGAAAAAAGAAGAGGTCATCAACTACCTCAACAAACTAGATAGTCATAAAATACTGAATTATCTGCCGCAAAAAAGTATTCCTCAATTGCATTTTACGGCTGCGAGGATTGATGCCAAAACCTTACAATTGAGTAAGGAAATATATACAGACAGAAAGGTGCTGGCACTAAAAAAAATGAACGCGATGCTCAACTATGCCGAAAGCAAGGAGCTATGCAGAAATATACTTTTGCTAAAGTATTTTGAAGAAAAAAAACCAAATACATGCGGTCATTGTGATGTGTGCATCATGAAAAAGAAAGCCGCACTGTCTGACGCTGTGGTGCAAAAGTTGAGTATTAAAATATTAGCCCTGCTAAAACAACAACCTATGAGCGTTAAGCAGCTCATAGAGCAGTTCAAACAACACAAAGAAGACGATGCCTTAGAGGTGCTACATTGGCTGCAGGAAATCAATCAAATTATTGAAAAAGATGGCTTGCTGCAAATCAATACACAAACCCAATAAATTATCTTGTACGATCAAATGTAATCAAGTCGGTTGAAGGAATTTCTTTTAGACCCAACTGCCTGTACATGGTTACCAATTGACCACGATGATAGGTGCTGTGATTCATGCAATGCATCACGATGGTGCTAAAAGGTGTAGAAAATTTTTCTCCTTTGAGATTGGTATAGTCACACAATCGGTCAATAAATGATTGATCGGCACTTTCCACAAAGTCATTAAAGCTGGCACTATTTGACAAGAATGCATTGGTTGAAAAACCTTCTTTATCCATCATTTTACTGGGCCAATCATTGATGCTGTTTCCTTGCATGCGTTGCAACCAAATATACTCTGCATCCCAAATATGCAATATTGTTTTGAACACACTATTAAAACTACTTTCAATGGTTTGATGCAATTGTTCTACTGTGATTTGCTCTACGCACTTGATCATTTCATTATTAGCCCACAAATTATATGCGGTATAGTGTTCCAATTTTTTTTTCATAATGAAGATTTTACTTGGCGCAAAGCTAATAATATTCATGAAGCATATGTTGCATAGGCCAATAAATAGCGCTCACACTACATATCCATTGCTCTTAATTTTGGAGCTACTTTTGCAGTTGCGCTAACAATTCCAATAGTGGCAAGTCCGCCATAAATTACGGAAGGCACAAGCCCAAAAATCTTGGCTGCAAGTCCGCTTTCAAAAGATCCAATCTCGTTACTCAGTCCAATAAATACGCTATTAACAGACGCTACCCTTCCTCTCATTTCATCGGGTGTATTGCTTTGCACCAACGTTTGCCTGATTACTACCGACACATTATCAACTGCACCGCTCAGGGCCAAAATAGCAATCGATAAATACAAGTTTTTACTTAGCGCAAAGGCAATCATGCACAATCCAAATGCTGCCACCGAAACCAGTAATATTTTTCCGGCACCTTTGCCCGGAGGTTTAATCATGATTAATACAGCCATCAATACCGCACCAACAGCGGGTGCTGCCCTCAATAGTCCTAATCCCTCGGCACCACAGTGATATACTTCGGCAGCAAACACCGGTAACAAAGATGTGGCTCCGCCAAACAGGACAGCAAATAAATCAAGCGAAAGAGCCCCTATGATGACCTGACTATTGAACACAAATTTGATTCCTTCCTTCAAACGCTTAAATATTGGCTCTCTTGTATTTTCATTATACACCTGTTTGTAGGGCAGTTTAAAGTAAAGACTTAAAGAAATTAATTGCAACCCTATGATAACAACCATGCTTGTAATGGCTTGTCCAAATCCAAAAATAAGTCCGCCAAATGCAGGACCAATGATTGATGCAATATGAAAAGCAGTGGTGTTCCATGTAGTTGCATTAGCAAATACTTCTGAGCCAACAAGATTAGGAACCATTGCCTGCGAAGCCGGGCCAAAAAATCCTCGTGCTAACCCAATCACTGCAATAACAGTATAATAGCCCAAGAGCAACATGGAAGAATCAATGGCTTGCTTATTTAGCGTAAGGTAGCAAAGCAATATACTTGAGCAGGCAATAAGCATAGTAGCGTATATCACCATTTTTTTGCGACTATACTGATCGGCCATGTTACCCGCGAACAATACAACCACCAAGAATGGAATTACCTCGGCAATGCCTATCAAACCTAATGAAAGCGGATCTTTTGTAATATCATAAACCAACCAACTCAAAATCAAGTTTTGCATTTGAACCGAAAATATTAGAGAGAAACGGGCAAGCAAAAAATGCCGAAAAGGAATGACTTTTAGCGCATCAAAAGCTGTCATATTACAACTTCATGTTTAAAGAGTTGTTCATTGGTCCAGGCCTCGGGGCGATCATTGAATAGGATTTTTGTCTTACTCCAAACTACTGCAAATAAATCTGATGCTCGATACTGCTCTAAATAGCTTTCTTCAATCCACTCGCTGTAGGTAAAGAATATACCTGTATTTTTTTGTTGTAGCAAGCGGAGTGAGAGACATCCTTCCGATGAAGCAATCTCTGACTTGTACTCATCAAAAAGTTTTTTAAATTCCTCAATGTGCTCGGGAAAAAAGCTCATCTTTACTATTCGGGTTATCATATTGAGAAGTTTGACAAAATGCAAATAAGGCTCAAATTTAGTATTTGTTTTTGACTACAGCACCTAGCGCCTTAGTCAATAATACCTATTTGATTTGAAAATTACACTAAAAATTTACACATATGATAGTAGCAAATACCCATTAAAAGAAATTTGTGAAACAGTGAAGCACTCAAATGGCAACATCACACCTGCAAAATTGTCTACCTATGGCACATTCTATTGTATCATCAAAATGCAACAAATCATTCGAATAAAACAAATAAAGCCAATTTTATTGCCATAATTTTTTCAAAACAGAGATTGAGAATTGTAAAATGGAATTTGTGTTTATTTTAGTTTGAAACAAAAGTTACCGTACAAACAGAAATATAATATCATATTTGCAATAAATTACCACTTACATTTGATGGAATTAATTGGCTACATACTTTCTGTTTTTATTGGCATATCCTTAGGATTGATTGGTGGAGGAGGTAGTATTTTAACCGTTCCCTTGTTGGTTTACATTTTTCATATTGAGGCAAGCATAGCTACTGCCTACTCTTTGTTTATTGTTGGGATAAGCAGTGCAGCGGGGTCGCTTGTTTATTTTAAAGAAAAACTAGTGAACATGAAAGCAGCAGTTATTTTTGGCATTCCTTCGATTATTGCTGTGTTTATTACGCGTGTGTATGTATTACCTATAGTGCCTAATGAGCTATTCAGCATAGCAGATTATGTTGTAACTAAAAACCGTTTGCTGATGCTGATGTTTGCCCTACTTATGTTGGCCGCCTCAAGAAGCATGATTAAAAAATCAAGCAATATTGGCGAGCAAAGTAATGAAGCCATACAATTGAACTATCTGCTCATTTTTATGCAAGGAGCCATTGAAGGCACACTTACCGGATTTGTTGGCGCAGGTGGAGGATTTATTATTATTCCTGCATTGGTTATTTTATCCAAACTTCCAATGAAAGAGGCAGTTGGTACTTCACTTATTATTATTGCCGTAAAATCATTAATTGGCTTTTGGGGTGCAAGCTTCCACACTGCAACAGATTGGCACTTCATTGTCCGTATAGCTATTTTTGCGCTTATTGGCATTGTGCTTGGGACAAGCATTTCAAAAAAAATTGATGGCACAAAACTAAAACCTGCCTTTGGTTGGTTTGTATTGGTGATGGGCATTTATATCCTCATTAAAGAAACAGTTTTAAATTAAAAGATAAATTGTAACCAAAGTCACTATTCATTCAAAAAAAATGCTATACTTTTGTGTTGTTAATGTGCCAATGAAGCAATGTGCTAATGTGCTAAATGATGTTGAAAATAAAAAATAATAAATAATCTGAAATTAAATCCCGACACAACGGGACGTAAATCATAAACAATCGTAAATCAAAAATTAAACAGATATGAAAGTAGAACAAATATATACCGGATGTTTAGCTCAAGGAGCTTATTATATCACCTCTAACGGAGAAGCAGCAATTATCGATCCATTGCGCGAAACCCAACCCTACATGGATAGGTTAGCCAAAGACAATGTAAAATTAAAATACATTTTCGAAACACATTTTCATGCTGATTTTGTGAGTGGACATCTTGATTTAAGTAAAAAAACTGGTGCTCCAATTGTTTACGGCCCAAATGCTGCTTGCGAATTTGAAGCCATTATTGCTAAAGACAATCAGGAGTTTAAGGTAGGCAATGCTATCATTAAAACTTTACACACTCCCGGGCACACCATGGAAAGTACTACCTATTTATTGATTGATGAAAATGGAAAAGACCATTGCATTTTTAGTGGAGATACCTTATTCTTGGGCGATGTAGGCAGACCTGATTTAGCACAAAAAGCAGCCAATATGACCATGGAAGGTTTAGCAGGGTTACTGTATGATAGTTTAAACACCAAAATTATGCCTTTGGCAGATGATGTTATTGTGTATCCTGCCCATGGTGCTGGTAGTGCTTGTGGTAAAAACATGATGAAGGAAACGGTGGATACCTTAGGCAATCAAAAGAAAATGAATTATGCCTTAAACCAACGTCATAAAGAAGCATTTATTACTGCTGTTTTAGATGGATTAACCCCTCCTCCATCCTATTTTGGCATGAATGTGGCCATGAATAAAAAAGGGTATGATACTTTTGAAAACGTATTAAACAATGGCATGCGAGCTTTAGAAGCAGATGCATTCGAGGCGGCTGCGGAAGAAACAAACGCATTAATTTTAGATACCAGAAGTGCCGCTGAGTTTTGTAAGGCTTATGTTCCGCAATCCATCAACATTGGTATAAATGGCGATTTTGCCCCATGGGTGGGCGCTATGATTGCCGATGTTAACACGCCAATTCTTTTAGTTACTGATCATGGTAAAGAAGAAGAATCTGTTACCCGCTTGGCTCGTGTTGGTTTCGACAATCAGATAGGACACCTAAAAGGTGGAATTGAAGCCTGGATTGCTGCCGGAAAAGAAGTGGATAAAGTTAAAAGAATTTCTGCTGGCCAATTTGCCAGTGAAGTTAAAATTGGTGAAAGCAAAGTGATTGATGTACGTAAAGAAACAGAATACGCTGCCGAACACATTGATGAATCTTTCAGCAAACCATTAGCTTATATCAACGATTGGATTAAAGACATTAATCCTTCTGAACATTTTTATATGCATTGTCAGGGCGGTTACAGAAGCATGATTGCTGCGAGTATTTTACAAGCCAGAGGTTATAGAAACTTTACCGAAGTAGAAGGTGGTTTTGCTGCTATTGCTAAAACTGAGTTACCAAAAACTGATTTCGTTTGCCAGAGTAAGACATTGAAAAAGTGAAAATTATTTCCTGATTAGTTCATTTATAAAAGTAGCAGGTAAGCATTACTTTTTATCATCTAAATGCTTACTGGCCTTTTGCATTCTTTGCCATTTAGTAGGTATATAAATATCTTTACTGATAGTGAAATATAGTCCGGAACCCTTGGAGAAAGTATATGTTTCATAGTTACTACCATCTTTATAATCGTA
>JBILUU010000082.1:0-9357 GCA_044370815.1 Bacteroidia bacterium | reverse complement strand
ACTCAATGCCGGCTTGCGAATAATATCCAAAAACGATTGTCTCTCCCACGTTTATTTTACCTGAGTCGGGATGTTCTTTTCCTGAAATTAAGTTGAGAAATGTGGATTTGCCAATTCCGTTCTTACCAACAATTCCTATTCTTTCACCAGTTTTAAAGGTGTAATCAAAACCTTTTAAAATTTTCAAATCATCGTAGGCCTTGTATACTTTTTTCATTTCAATCACCTTGCCTCCTATTCTCGACATTTTAACATTGAGCTCAAGATCAGCATGCTGTTTCTTATCGGTGGCTTTATCTTTTAGATCGTAAAAAGCATCTATTCGCGATTTAGACTTAGTACCTCGTGCTTTTGGCATTCTTCGGATCCATTCTAATTCCTTGCGCATCAAATTCTTGGCCTTATCAATTTCTCGGGCAGCATTAAATTCTCTTTCTGATTTTTTTTCTAAAAAGTAGCTGTAATTGCCCTGATAAGTGTAGAGTGTTTGTTGATCAAGTTCAATAATTTTATTACAAACATTGTCTAAAAAATAACGGTCGTGCGTTACTAGTAAAAGACTCAAATCCTTATTTTCGAGGTACTCTTCTAGCCATTCAATCATGTCTACATCAAGATGATTGGTGGGCTCATCCATAATCAATAAATCAGGCTCCTCGATTAAAACTTTTGCTAGCGCCACGCGTTTTTTTTGCCCTCCAGATAATTTTTTCACGGGCACTGTTATCTTCACCAATCCTAACTTGGCAAGCACTTGCTTAACCCGTATCTCGTATGCCCAAGCATTTGTTTTATCCATTTGTGCAAGCGCCTGCTCGAGTCCTTCAGCTTGTTTGCTGTTCAATTCATCGGTTGGAATATCAATTATCTTCTCATATTGCTTGATCGCTTTTGTAATTTCGTTTTCAGCCATCAATACCGTGTCGATAATACTAAGTTCCTCGTTAAAGGTAGGATTTTGATCTAAAAAAGAAACCCTTAAATCTCTACGAAATATTACTTTTCCATCATCGGATGTATCGGTGCCAGTTATGATACGAAGCAAGGTAGATTTGCCAGAACCGTTTCTTGCTACAAGCGCTACTTTTTCTCCTTGATTGATGCCAAAGGTGAGATTCTGGAACAATTGTTTTTCACCATAGGATTTGCTTAAATTTTCAATAGAGAGTAAATTCATCTTGTTGTTGCCGAATAGTTTCGGGGCCACAAATTACATCATTTTTTTCAGGGAATTAAAATAATATGATTGCGGTTTTCACGATAGCTGATGATATTTCAGCCGTTGACAAACCATAATTATTTACCCTTTTCTTTTAACTGTCCTGATTTATTAAGCTGATATATGATTAATATGACACTGGCATAAAAGGGCACCGCAGGTATTTTATAACGAACGAGCGCTCCGAAATTACTTGTTGACAGGCCCACACCAAAAGCAAAAAATATAGAAAACACTACACTCGAAACAAGCAATGGTTGATCCTTGATTAATGTATACACCCTACCTAATCCTACCCTCAGTAATAGAAACAATGTAACTAATACAAGCACAGTATTTTCAATAGCCGCAAGCAACATCACCGGATTTCTAACTTGCCACAGCTGAGGAAAAAATAAACCCGCGAAGGTGGCCACAGGAAATTTTCTTGCCAAACTTCCAAAAGAACCATCAAATTCACCTATATCAAAGGAGTTTCCTTTATTATAGTCCATTTTCATATCTTTCTGTGTAATCACCGCCTTGTCTACAATTTTATCTATAGATGAATATTGTCCTAAACTTCCGGAAAGCGAAGAAAGACCTAAAGAACCAATACCTAAAACCGTTACGATAATGATTGGAGCAACCAAAAATTTAATAATTGGATTGGAGATAGCTGTAATTTGATCAAATGAATACCAAATTAATGACCCGGGCACAAGGGCTATAAAGATATACGGTTTCATCTGAAGAATAAGTAGTGCACTTAAAATCATAAGCATAACATTGATGCCAATTTTGTCTCTTTTGATAAATACCATGTAAAAACTGAAGGTAAACCAACAGGCCCCCATCAGCGTGAGTGTATCTTTTAATATTCCTGAGCCCCAAAAGAGTACGGAAGGAACATATAAAATACTGTAGGTTAGTTGTCTAGTGTAATTTGGATATAACTCTGTAAACAACAAATACAAACGCCAAATTCCGTTATAGCTGAGGGCAGCCAATACGACTGTGGTTAACATATAACTATTTAGTCCCACAATGTTTATGATATTGGCTGCGCGAACCACCGTAAAAGATTGCTTGTCGAAAAAGTATTGCGGCCATGCAGTTGATGAGTTGAAATAGGAATAAGTTTCTCTATTAAGATTATTTGACATAATTTCGAGATAACCGGAAAAATTTATTTGACGCAATTTATCTAGTATTAACGCGCTTTCAAAGTAGGCAGTGGTATCCCCGCCCTTGTAATAAAGTGTATAAATCAACACCAAAAAAATGCCACCGCCAATTTTCGCAAACAAACCGCTGATATAATATTCATAAACAGGATTTTCTCTGATTCGATTTTGCTGAAATCGTTTTGCAATCTGATAAATGATTAACAGGTAAAAAGGCAGAATTAGAAAATCGCTTAAACTTAATAGCATGTGATAATTACCTGATTTTTTTTTCAAAGGTAAAACAAATAGCTTAAAATTGCGGCAATGAATCTTACCAAAGTAATTTACCTCTCTTATGACGGCATGACCGATCCTTTAGGTCAGTCGCAAGTTTTACCATATTTAATAGGATTATCCGAACGAGGATATGAAATATTTTTGGTTAGTTGCGAAAAAAAGGAGCGCTTCAATCACAGAAAGCAGCACATTGAGCACATCATTAAAGACAAGGCCATTCATTGGCATGCATTGACCTACCATAGCAAACCACCCGTAATATCAACCTTATTTGATATTCGTGCGATGAGTAAAAAAGTGAATGAAATCATAAAACATCACCAAATTTCATTGTTGCATTGCAGAAGTTATATTACTGCGTTGATTGGCCTTGAAATGAAACATAAAAAAGGTATTCCTTTTATTTTTGACATGCGAGGATTTTGGGCCGATGAGCGGGTTGACGGTAAAATTTGGAATTTAAAAAATCCTGTTTTCAAACTCATTTATCAATTCTTTAAGCAAAAGGAAAAGGCATTTGTAGTGGAAAGCGCTCATATTATAAGTCTTACTCACCGGGCAAAGGAAGAAATTATTGCATGGCAACTTCCTGTAAAAAAAGCTTTAGAGATAGCGGTCATTCCATGCTGTGCTGATTTCAATCATTTTTCCTTAGATAAAATTAATGATTTGGTTCTGCAAAATTGGAGACAAAAGGTTGGCCTTACAGCTCACGATTTTGTGATCAGCTACATAGGCTCATTGGGCACTTGGTATATGCTTCCCGAAATGATTGATTTGATTAAAACTGCAACAGAAAAAATCCCTCATCTGAAGTTTCTAATCATTACTGCCGATGATCAACAAATTGCCATGCAGGCTGCTAAAGAAAAAAATTTAAATGCCGCACAAATCATAGTAATAAAGGCAGAGCGCGAGGAAGTTCCTTATCTGATAGCATTGAGTAATTTCTCGATGTTCTTTATCAAGCCGGCCTACTCTAAAATGGCATCTTCACCAACCAAATTGGCTGAAATTTTAGGTATGGGGGTTCCGGTTTTATGCAATGCTAATGTGGGTGATGTGGAGTCAATTGTTTTGGAGGGATCTGCAGGCGTTGTGATAAAATCTTTCAATCGCGAATCATATCAAGAAGGTATTGACAAGATACTTAAAATGTTACCTGCCAAAAAGCAACAAATTGCCACCTATGCCCAAAAGTACGCTTCGCTGGAGGATGGTATCAATACCTACAAACTAATCTATGATAAAATTTCAGCAAACAAGCATTCAATTGTATAGCTTTGATTTATTGATGATGGTATGACTCTCCTTTAATAATGGTAAACGCCCTATAAAGTTGTTCAACAAAAAACAATCTTACCATTTGGTGAGAGAAAGTTAGTTTTGAAAGTGATATTTTGTGATTGCTTCTTTGGTAGAGCTCTTGCGAAAAACCGAATGCCCCTCCAATTATAAATACTAAATTTTTTGTTGATTTAAGCTGATGCTGATTAATATATGCTGCCAATGAAAGTGAGTTGTATTGTGCTCCGGCTTCATCCAATAAAATAACAAAATCAGTGGGCTTTATTTTTGATAAAATCAACTGGCTATCGTTCTTTTTAACTTGTTCAACAACCGTTGTTGAGTTTTGGGATTTTGCCGCAGAAAGGGTAATCATTTCAAAGCTGCAATAATGCTTCAACCTGTTGGTGTATTCATTTATTCCCTCTTGCAAATAGGGCTGAATAGTTTTTCCAACTTGAATAAGCGTGATTTTCATGGCACAATTTTCTATAGGTAAATGGCCAAAAATAGTGATAAACCCCTATCAAATCATAAAATAGTAAAAACTCGAAATAAACATCAATGAATAGGTTTTTAAATAAAGATTTGGGAATCGATTTAATTGTATTTTGAAAGGTCATATCGAGCCCGCTTGTTTTATGTTTTTGGTGTATAAAATAAAAATATTATATCTTGGCTTAGTTTTTGCATTAGCATTGAAACAACAGACCTCAATATGAAAAAGCTGATTTTAACCTTCGTTGCTATGTTTGGCATGCTAACCTTTATCATAGCGGATATTTACACAGACATCAATGCATCTATGAAAAGCGGCAATTTTAAAACCATAGCCGGCTATTTCAACACCTCTGTAGAACTGAACATACCAGGTGCTGATGGATTGTATAGCAAAACACAAGCTGAGCTTTTACTGAAAGATTTTTTCTCAAAAAATGCACCTCGTAATTACGTGGTAAAGCATGATGGGGTTTCCCAAGATGGGTCTAAATATAGTATTGGAACACTCGAAACAGTATCAGGCAGCTTCCGCACCTATTATTATTTAAAAAATAACAATGGAAGTTATTTGATTAAAGAACTAAGAATTGACAAAGACAAATAATCGCTATCATTAATCTATGCAATTTGATATTGAAGCTCTGATTAAGCAGGCGTTATCAGAAGATATTGGCGAGGGAGATCATACCTCATTGGCCTGTATCGATCCTCAAACCAAATCTCAGGCAAAGCTACTCGTTAAAGAAACCGGTATCCTTTCAGGTGTTGAAATAGCACTTTTGATTTTTAATATTGTTGATAGCAATTTAAAAGTTAATCAAATGATTGCTTCAGGCGCCTCAATTACAAAAGGAGACATTGTGCTTACCGTTGAAGGCAGTGCACAATCCATTTTAAAAGCCGAACGATTGGTACTGAACATGATGCAGCGCATGTCGGGTATTGCCTCCATTACTGCCAGATATTGTTCATTGATTGCGCACACCAATTGTAAACTTTTGGATACTCGAAAAACAACTCCAAACTTCCGATATTTCGAAAAACTGGCAGTTGTTCATGGCGGAGGCCACAATCATCGTTTTGGATTATACGATATGATTATGATTAAGGACAATCATATCGACTATGCAGGAGGCGTTCACAATGCACTTAAAAAAACATTTGACTACATTGCCAAAAAAGCGCTTTCATTGCAAGTAGAAATTGAAACACGTAATTTAGATGAATTAAAACAAGTACTCGAAAGTGGATTCAGTGTAAACAGAATCATGCTCGACAACTACACTCCTACACAGTTAACAGAAGCCATTCAACTGATTGCCGGTGTTTGTGAAACCGAAGCATCAGGAGGAATAAACGAATCGACTATTGCTGCCTATGCTGAAACAGGTGTTGATTTTATATCAACGGGAGCTTTAACACACTCATACAATAGTCTTGATTTGAGTTTAAAAGCATATTAAAATGAAGCAGTTTTTTGCTGAATGGATTGATAGATTAAAAAACAGCACCCCCGTTTTGATTTGCATCAATGCCAGTAAAAAAATTATTTTGCCCGGCTTTGAAGGTGTACCTCTGTTTGATGTTATAACTTTTTTCATCAGTGGCATACAAAACTCAGCGCTTGGCAATAAGGCCGCCTCTCTATCATTTCGATTTTTCCTTGCTATTTTTCCCGGTCTCATTTTTTTAATTACGCTAATACCCTACATTCCTATCAACAACTTTCAAGATTTGCTTTTGGAAATGTTACGGGACTTAATGCCTGCACATGCTTTTGAAGCCACTCAAGAAACATTCCTTGATTTATTGAACAATAAGCAAAAGGGGTTACTTTCCTTTGGTTTTATATTTGCGCTGTATTTAGCTACCGATGGTGTATATGCCATGATGCGAGGATTCAACGAGAGTGTGCATATTATCGAAAAACGCTCTGCAATTAAAATCCGAATTATTTCAATCATGCTAGTTGGAATCATTACTCTGTTACTAACTATTTCAACAGCATTAATTGTTTTCAGTGGTTGGTTTTTTGGTTATTTGCAACAAGAGGGCATCATCACCGATGACCTAACACTTTGGCTGCTACTCATTGGGAAGTGGTTTATTTTGTTGGGTTTATTGTTTACGGCCATTTCTTTCCTTTATTATTTTGGTCCAAGTGGTAATGTCAAATACAGGTTTATATCTGCAGGCAGTTCACTCGCCACAGTGTTCATCATTCTTGTTTCATGGGGTTTTGCTTTTTATGTAAACAACTTTGGCAGCTACAACAAACTTTATGGCTCTATTGGCACCATTATAGTGGTGATGTTGTTTATCAACTTTAATGTGTTTGTAGTACTACTGGGATATGAATTAAACAGCAGTATATTTTTGGCCAAGAAAAAACAATTCGCAAATAGAAACAAAATTTAACAAGTACTGCGTTTCAACATCTCTAACTTTGTACTCAATCCAAAATTTAGAACATGAAAAGTATATTGTTTATTTCATTATTTGCCTGTTTAGGGTTCATTTCTTGTAACACCGAAACCAAAGAAGTTAATTCACTTGCCGACAGTTTAGGGCGTGTGAATGAAGGGTTAAAAATTGTAGTAAGCGAAAAGGACTCGAGCATTGAATCATTTATTGTGGCTTTTAACGAGATACAAGAAAATTTAGCAGAGGTAAAGGCAAAGCAAAAAATGATCTCTACGAACACCAGCGATGCCGAGTTAAAAAGAAATATGAAAGATCAAATTATTGCTGATATACAAAGCATCAATGAGTTGATGGAAAAGAATAAACAGAAGATTTCATCACTCAGGTCAAAATTAGAGAAGTCCAACGGCAAAGTTGATGAATTAGAGAAAATGATTGCCTTTATGACTACACAAATTCAGGAGAAAGACCAAGAAATTACCGATTTAAAAAATCAGCTCGAGCGTTTAAATATTGAAGTGGCAGAAATTACTGCCAAGTATGAAGAAAAAAGTGAAGAAAGCAATAAAAAAACAGAAGAGCTAAACACAGCTTACTTTGCTATAGGTACTTCAAAAGAACTCAAAGAGAAAGGAGTTTTAACCAAAGAAGGTGGATTTATTGGACTAGGCAAAACAAAAAAGCTATCGGCCGATTTCAACAAGAGCTATTTTACTAAAGTAGATATTACTCAAAGTAAAACTTTTCCAATCAATGCAAAAAAAGCCAAGTTAATTACAACACACCCGAGCAGTTCATACAAAATTGAAGGTGTAAAAAGAGCAGAAAAGTTGGTCATCATCAATGCTCAAGAATTTTGGAGTGCCAGCAAATACATGGTACTCATCATTGAGGATTAGTGGCATTTAGATTTCATCCAATAATTCCGCTAATCTTCCTGCTTGATATTCTCGACTGAAAAAGCGTGCATTTTCACCGCTAAGGTCCGCTTTAATCTTAATTCCTTTAGTGTACAAATCGTAGGCGTATTTTAGGAATTCGAATGTTTCTTCTACTGTATTTGTAATTGTCCCGCAACCACTTCTCTTTAAAATTTTCTCCACTTCACCATTGTCGGAAGGTGCTATAAGCGTGTGCGTGCCGCTGCTGATGTATTCATAAATTTTACTAGGAATAATTCCGTTAAACCCTTTCCAAGCAGGATAAAGCAGCAAATGACTTTTAACTTCAATTTCTAGTATTTCTTCTTTTGCAGTTCTTTCGGTACATAAATAAAATTGCTCATAACCTTGCATAATTTTTTTTATGCGATCATGTTGCTCGGCATCGAAAGCCAACCCCGGAAAAAATAATTTTAAAGATCCCTCTTTTAAATGATCTACGAGTAACTTAAAGGCTTCACAAAAGATTTCTATCTGCTGTCCGTGATAAAGTGTTCCTATATAAGCTACAGTAAACTCCTTGTAACAGGGAACATCTTTTAGATGCTCAAACTCTCCCAATTCAAAACCATTTGGAATCCATTTGCCCTTAACGCCCACCAGATTAGTTAAATTATTTAATATGGGTTCAGAAACAGAAGTTATGGCCGATGCTGAACCTACCCATTTTTTTTCTGATGCCACATCGGAATTTCTAATATACCTAAACGCTGCACCTCGGGCTATAAGGTCTATTTCAGAGGTAGTCCAAGCATCACGATAGTCGGCAATCCAACTTGTCCCATATTTTTTATTCAGTTGGTATCCAAATTTAAACAAGATATATGGATTGCCTGATATTACCACTTTTTTTATGTCCTCATTTTTAGCAATAAACTCGTTAGCAAAGTCACCAATATTTTTAAAGGGTATAAACCAATTGAGATAACGCTGCATAATTAACTCTATCATGCTAAGCGCTCTGCGGGGCATCACATATTTTTCATTTCCAAACCGTGCATAAATTCTATCTTTCAAATTGGGTAAATACGGCACTAAATACGACTCGTAGTGTTCATGTTTTTCATATAAAACCTCTTCAGGTGTAGCAAGCGAAACATCCGATAAATTCTTTATTTTATTGTCCCACCTCCTACTGATAACAATTGGATAGTAGCCAAATTTATTGAGGTGTCGGGCCCAAGAACTAACGCGTTCAGATGCCGTTAGATTGCAAGGTGGAAAAAAATATGATATCAGTAAAATACGCTGCATACAAATGTTAACCTATTCTCGGGCCATAAATATAGGAAATATGCCTCAAGCACTCTCTATCATTTTCAACAAACCATAAATATATGCTTTAATGATGATACAGGCGATACTATTGTGATTGTTATTGCAACTAAAATTAAAAAATCATACGATGTTAATTAACCCAAATTCCGCATTAGAAAATGCGGAATCGCTGAAACAGCTGTAATTCAACCCATTGAATGAATGCATTGAAAACAGCTGCTAAGCGGGATTACCCTCATAAAATCACTAGTGCGTTACATGC
>JBILUU010000182.1:0-6083 GCA_044370815.1 Bacteroidia bacterium | reverse complement strand
TGTCCTATCATTAAAGAGGAAAATCAGCAAACTAAAAATTTCAGATTACACTTAATCAGCATGGTGGCTCATATCATTAAAACATCAATGCAATTGCTGGGAGCAAAGGTTCCGTATAAAATGTGATGTGCACCGGTAAACGGCTTTTTTTACTTTAAATTAAGCAATTAGAACTCAATGATATATTTTGCACCATTTGAGCCATCTACTTGAATTACACCGTCTAACTGTTTAACCAGGCTATTGATTAACATTAATCCCAAATTGAAATGATCGTTTACCTTGGTTGGGATTGTAAAACCTGTTCCATTATCGGTAATGGTTAGTTTGAATTTATTTTGATTGTTTTTAGCGTGGTCTTTAAATGACACATTTATCTGTCCTGACTTTTTATCTCTGAAGGCGTATTTCAGTGAATTAGCAATAATTTCATTGATGATTAATCCGCATGGTATAGCTGTATCAATATTGAGTTTGTCTTCCTTTAATTTAATATCTAGTTTGATATTAATATCTTGTTCAAGTAGGTACGAATCGCGAATTGAGGCTATTAAAGCAGGGAAAAATTTGCTTACGGGGATCTCTGAAAAGTTTTCGGATCTATAAAGCAAATCGTGTAATATAGCCATAGATTTAATGCGTGAAATGCTTTCGCCTAATTTTTCATGTACACTTTTGTCGTCAATGGTTTCCAATTGCAAATTCAATAAACTTGATACAATTTGAAGATTATTCTTTACTCTATGGTGTATTTCCTTTAATAGCAATTCTTTTTGATATAATGAGTCGGCCAATTTTTCCTCCATTACTTTTCTTTGAAGGAATTCAGGTACCCAAATTGTAGATTTAACTGCAGGCGCATCCTTCGACAAGTATTTTTGTATTTGATTGGGTGGCGCCATAATGAATTCACATTCCTGATCTCCCTTTGCTCTACATTTTATTTCTACGGCTGTTAACTTGATGCCAAAGCTGTGTTCACACCAACCGCTTGAGTAGCCAGAATTCATGATGCAAACCGGCTCAGTCGATTTTTTGCCAACCTTTATCCAACTATCGGCCTCGAATGATTGTGGTAGTGTAAAATGCAGATAGAAATTTTGATTGGGGCAAATGCGACTATTTTTTTTAATATTTACCTGCGCCCATCCTAGGTAGGCAAGATGAATAGGACCAGCGGCTAATAGCTCGTTGGCTTGATTTAGTTTCATTGATTTTTGCGCATATATGGCATCTTCTATTCCGATCAGATGCGACATGTCGAACAAAATATTTTTACCGATAATTCTAGATTCATTGTCCCCCTTTTCCTTGTAGCAATTTTTAATTCCTTCTAAAAACTCGATGGATAGCGATGATGCTCGCATCAAAACATAACGTTGGCCAGCTATTTCAATGGTTGCTTTATCGGGAGAAATTTGAATTGAATCGTGATGGTTATTTACCTTTTCCTCAACTTTTTTGAATAGAGGTTGCAACTCTTTTGGAGCCACAACGGTATGGAATGATTTCTTGGCAGCTCTAGTCTTTTTCTTGAGTTGTAGAATTTCAGACTTAAGCGCCTTTATTTTTGCTTCAAGTGAAACAATAATATCTTGATAGGTTTCTCTATCTTCAGATTTTCCCATTTTTATTTTTTCTTCTTGCAATTTTTCTCATATGCATCCTGAGCATCAGGAGAGTCCATTTTGATTGCTTTTTTTAGGTCATCGCAACAAGTTTTGTCGCCCAAGAAACTCTTTACTAGTCCTCTCTGACAATAGGCCTCGGTATATTGTTTATTCATTTCAATAGCCTTGTTGTAATCGGCCATTGCTGAGGTGTAATCTTTCTTGCCAAAATAAGCATTGCCGCGATTAAAAAAAACATAATCGGGTTGAGCTAATTTAAGGGCTTTGTTGTAGCAATCAAGTGCTTTGACATATTGCCCTTTCACCAATAAAGCGTTGCCATCAAAATACAAGTTGTAAAAATCATTGCTCTGAGCATGAGCAGTGTTTAGCAACATCGATAAAAAAAAGCAAAAAATAATTCTATTCATGTGGTTTGAAATTACATGTAAAATTAAGGTGCCAAATTGATTATTTAATATAAGTCAAAAAAAATAGTTTGTCATTTTTCAACAACATTAATTTCTGGATGGTGATCTACCTTAAAATTAACAGAGTTGGCTATAAAGCACATTTTATTGGCCTGATGGTGCAATTCCATGGCCTTATCAATCATGCCTGCATCAGCAACAATTACCTTTGGCTTTAGTGTTACAGAAGTGAATTTTCCGCTTCCTTGCTCATTTAAACTTAATGTTCCGATTGGATTATCGGAGTATGTATTTACAACAACACCTGCATCGGCACACAAATGCAAATACCACAACATATGACAAGATGATAAGGAGGCCAAAAGAAAATCTTCCGGATTGTGTTTGGCGCCATCACCTCTAAAAGGAGTATCTGAAGAGGCATTGATGGTAGCTTTGTTATTGATTGTTATCTGATGACTTCTTTCATAGGCAGTGTAATGACTAGTGCCTGTACCTTTGTTGCCGGTCCATGTTAATGTAAGTTCATAATGATGCTCTTTGTGCATGTTTCAAAATAATTAAATATTTTTTTCTTTGTTGGCATTTAACATCATCACAGCCATCATTTCTTCCATCGACCTTTTCATGCCTTCAGATGAGCCATCCAAGAAAATGACATTGCCCTTACTGTTTTCAGAAAAATGTTTGATCGCTTCTGTCCACATTGAAAATAAAATCACCGAAGTGTCCATGTTGGCTTGTTGCATTTCTTTGGCTGCTTGCGACATTCCTTTGGCAACCTGTTCGCGGAATAATGCCACACCATGACCTCTCAATTGTGCAGCTTGTCTTTCGGCTTCAGCTGCAATTTTAATAGCGTTTCCTTCTGCTTCTGCAGCTTTTGTTTTGGTGATTAAAAGCGCTTGACCTTCATTTTCGGCAGCGGCTTTGAGGTTGTTAGAGGCAACAACTTGTGCCATGCTACGCATGATAGCTTCATCAAAAGTGATGTCATTTAGTTGGAGGTCAATTAAGTGATAACCCCAACTCTCGAGGGTGTTGTCAATTTGTGATTTTACATCTTCAACAATTTCGTTGCGAAGCGATAGTACTTCCGATTGTTTTTTGGTAGCTACAAAACCTCTGATGCTTCCTTCAACTGTGCGCACAAGCGCTTGCATTAAATTTTTCTCATCGATAAACTTAAACGCTACGTTCTTAATTATTTCTTCATCCTGATTGATCACGGCAAAAAGCAACATAGCCTTGAAGTATACATTGGCTTGGTCAAGCGTAGTTGCTTGGAATTCCATTTCAACCGAACGATTTTGAATAGAAATTCTCTTGTAAATATTTTCGATAAGTGGAATCTTGAAATTTAGACCGGGAGTTAACATTCTACGATATTTTCCAAAAACGGTGGTCACAGCAATAGTGCCTTGCTGCACACTCGTGAATGAGGTGAAAATAATAAGTGCAAACAGCACCCCTACAATGATTAAAATAACAGATTGCATAGTCATGAGTTTAATTTATTAGCGAAAATACAATTAAGTTTCAATTTCTATATCAAGTATGGTAATATTTAACCAAATTCCACGTTAGAAAATGCGAAATCGCTATAACAGCTGTAATTCAATTCCAAGTGTTTACATAAACATAGTAACGAGTTTTGTGTTGTTGCATATTAATTATAATTTTGCACTAAATAAATGTTGAATCAATTATGGCAATAAAAATAACTGACGAATGTATTAATTGTGGGGCTTGCGAGCCTGAATGCCCTAACAATGCAATTTATGAAGGCGGTAATGAATGGCGTTTTGCTGATGGTACAGGATTGAAAGGTGATATAACCACTTTGAAAGGTGAAAATGTCAATGCTGATGAAGCACATAATCCTGTGGCCATGGATGTGTACTATATCGTAAGTGACAAATGTACCGAGTGTGTTGGTTTTCATGATGAGCCCCAGTGTGCTGCCGTTTGCCCGGTTGACTGTTGCATCGATGATGAAAACCATCGCGAATCGAAAGAGGATTTAATGGCTAAGAAAAACTTCATGCACATTTAAAAAATAGATGTTTAAAATCTACAATAACTTTGGAAAGAGAACCTTGTGTTCTCTTTTTCTGTTTCTGACTGTATGTGCAATAAAACCAATTCATGCACAGAATATACAACCTCCCAAAGCATTGTGTGACTCCTTAAATGTGATGAGTAAGGTTATGCTTAATCTTTCAAAAAGTGAGGCGGAACGATTAAAAGCCAACGTTAATTTTAAAACATTACTAAAGGGTTTTTTACAGCAGGAAGGAGCTGCCTCCGCACTGTTCGATTCGGTGCCGGCACTTGCCTGTTTAGCGCCTGCCGACAAAAGATTCATCATCTACAATTGGGAACTGCCGCACAGTGATGGAACCTATACCTATCACGCTTTTGTACTACACCGGTCTTTAAAAGATAATGCTTATCAATTGGTTGAGCTTACCGATGCTTCCGCTCTTATCAAGCGTCCTGAATCTATGCTGCTAAAACCTGAACAATGGTTTGGGGCGCATTATTATAAATTAGTTACCGTAAAACGCAAAGGCCGTTATTATTATTGCCTCTTGGGTGCCGACTGGAACGATAGGTTATCCAAGAAAAAATTGATTGATGTAATTACTTTTGAAAAAGACGGCAGTTTCAAATTTGGGGCGCCAATTTTTAATTTCAACAACACAACATATTATCGTTTAATTTTTGAATACAGCAGCAAGGTGAGCATGTCACTCAATTACGATGATAAAAGAAAAAGAATTATCTTCGATCATCTTAGTCCTATTGAGGAGGGGCTCAAAGGGCAATATCAGTTTTATGCGCCTGATTTGAGTTACGATGCCCTGGTTTTTAAAAAAGGAAAATGGCAGCATGTTGAGCAGGTGGATGCCAGAAATGAAAAATAATACCTCTTGTAGGTATATTACAGCCCGAAGATATAATCAATAAAATTTTAAGATTGAAGCGGAGATTGCAGGTATTAATGGGCGCGTTTATTCAACACTAATTTTTTTGTATAAATTCCCTACCTTTAGGTGATACAAGCCTTTGGCAGGATTAACTAACCTCAGGGTCATTCTGTTGCCGATTCCTGAAAATGAAAAGGGCACAGATCTGCCCGACAGGTCAAATAATTCAATGCTTTGCATATTGAGCGTTTCATCAGATTCAATATTGAAAATTCCGTTTGGTGCAGGGTTGGGGAAAACATTTACAGAATTAGGAACTGCTAATGAAGTTGAATTGCTGGTTAAACCCATACTTCTTACACTGTTTTGGAGCAAAAAAACACCACTGTCGAAAATGCCATCCATCACATCAGCCACCACAATTTTGAAATGATAGGTTGCTCCTGCAGTTAAATTGATACCCGCGGTGAGCAATTGTGTATAGCCATCAAAAGTAATAGTGGTATCGGTGCTGTTGTCTACATATAAACTATCGAAAGGAGTTGGACAGGCTGTGCCCACTGTATTGTCGTGTACCGTATTTATGGAAACAATGGTTGAACTATCTGGCAATATGGCAATGTTAGTTGCGTTGTTAAGGTAAGTCCCATTGATACCCGGTCCACTTATCAATAACAAAAAGGCATCGTTGAAATTACAAATAAACTCCGGGTATTCTTCCGAACCCCATACATATTCGAAGAAAATATTACCGAAAGTAGGAATCGCATCAAACTCTAAAGCGCATGCATCATAGGTTTGGAAGCCCACAGAATTCGTGATGTCTTGATCGGTCGCGTTGCCAAACATTGTTGATGCGAAATAAGAAGATGGATTAGAAATTTGTGATGCCACACCTGTGCTTAAAAGCAAACCATCTCCCATAGGAAAACTACTTACTAAAGTTGTCATTTGCCCATAGGCTTGCGAATCGCAATTGATTACTAAGTTGCTGATATTAATTCCACTTCCTTGCAAGTAATTGGCAATAGCAGAATCGCTGATGGAATTAATTATTACTTGCGCCTGAGCACCAAAGGAGCTAAGAATGAATAGGAAAGATAATAGTT
>JBILUU010000347.1:0-3462 GCA_044370815.1 Bacteroidia bacterium | reverse complement strand
GATTTTTCATGTTGTAAGGTTTGCTAAATACCTCAACAAAAATAGCAAGTGTTTTTACTGTTACAAAATTTTTTGATTTAATTATGGTTTAGCATAACTGAATCGGTTCAGTAAAGTTGTTCTATAGTAAGCATCAAGGCCACTTACAGTGATTGATTCTAACATTTGAAGATCCACAAAGCCATCTTGCTGAACGGCCTTTTCATCAATTATGATTTCTATAATTTCACCTATGATGATGACTGTGCGATTAACTTTTACATCAATTTTTTCAACCAATTTCAATCCAATTTTTACATGGCTCTCTTCAACGTAAGGGGCAATGATTTGTTGGGTAAATTTTGGCCTGAGTCCACATGATGAAAACTCAGAAACTTCCTTAGGGTATCGTGCTGATGTTTGATGCGAGGCCTCTAATATTTGAGGATTAACATGATTGAGTGTGTATACGTTAGTATCAAGTATGTTTTGCAAGGTATGTCGGTCTACATCGGGAGGTCTTACAACCATACCCAAATAAGGAGGGTTAGCGCCAACATGAAAGATTGAATTGAAAATAGCCAAATTTGTTTTGCCTGATTCATCAACTGTTCCAACAAGGTTAAGTGATTTAAAGCCTGCAATTGAATTGATGAAGGTGGTTCTGAAGCGGTGTTCCATTGCTTCAAGGTCAACTTTATTAAAAAACTTCATACGTATAACTCTTATCTTATTGTTGAAATGCCTCCATCAATTTTAAAAATTTGCCCCGTGATAAAGCCAGCGTCTTTGCCCAACAGAAAACAGGCCATTGATGCGATATCATCTGCTGTACCATATTTCATTAAAGGATGTCTTTTTGCAGCCGCTTCTTTTCTTGTGTCATCGGCAAGCAATTTATTGGCAAGGGGGGTATCTGTAAGCGATGGAGCAATAGCGTTTACCCTCACTGCAGGCGCTAACTCAGCAGCAAGACTTAGTGTGAGACCTTCAATAGCGGCCTTAGCTGCAGAAATAGATGCGTGGAAAGCCATACCTGTTTGAGCTGCAACCGAACTAAAAAGAACGATATTACCTTTTGAAGCTTTTAGTTTTGGTAAAACACTTTGAATAGTTTTTACGGCACCGTAAAAGTTAACCTCCCAGTCATTAACAAAATCCTGCTTACTCAATCTGTTGAAGGGTTTTAGGTTAATACTTCCGGGGCAATATACCAATCCATCAAGTTGTTCAGGTAACTCGGCTATGTTGAGCTCGTTTTCAGTGGCATTATAAATGATATGATGAGCACCAACTGGTATATGCTCATCTGTTCGTTGTGCGGTGTATACCTCATTGCCTTGAGCAAGAAGTTTTTCTGTGATGTTTTTACCAATGCCGGAACTTGCTCCTACAATTAAATAGTTCATTAAAATTTGATTTGGTTATAATATTAAAACTCAAATAGATTTAGGTTATTGCGACTTAAAATTTGATCAGGATGGTCATTTGCTTTTGATTGCTCATAACATGATTGCCAACATGCTTATTCAAATTGTTAGTATTTCTTTTTTCTGTGGACTTAATTAAAAATTACATAATGAGTAACAACTTTTTAGCGCGATTGTTCAGACAGTTGCACCTTGCAAAATAACGAGGCGAGATAAGAAATACCGGGTTTACCCCTAAACAAGCGGCTATCGCTATCAGGCTGTTAGCGTATCAGACTTTTTGTAATGGGTAAATATTTGCCCAGTCCTCTGTTCGTTTATAGTGCATTTGTATGAGTCCTTTGTCAAATGACTTTACCGAAGCAAGCTCTAATTTCATTTCTGGTCTGCCGTCATTGAATAATTTTGTCCCATTGCCAACTAATATTGGAATAACTGAAATAATAAATTCGTCTATGAGGTCAGCCTTTAGAAGTTCGTTCACAATTTCGGCTCCGCCATCACAATATATATTTTTACCGTTTTCAGATTTGAGTTTTTCAACAAGTAATTTAAGGTCTTCTGTATAAAAATGAACTGAACCTGAACTTTTTTTTGGTGTTCGTGTAATGATGTACGCATCTTTGTCAGCGTGCGGAAATTCAAAACCCATAGCAGTTACCTTGTCATAAGTTTTGCGTCCTACAATCACAGTGTCCACTGTTTTTACAAAGTCAGCATAACCATAATCTTGTCCTTCCTGATCTACAATTGAGAGAAAACTTAGGTCATCATTCGGTTGCGCAATATAACCGTCCAAGCTTGTTGCTATATACAAAATTAATTTTCTACTCATGTTTATTTGGTCATTATTACGCTTTTGATTTGGCCTCACTGCTGCCGTTGCTCGGCTATGAGCAGTTGGTGATTTTAAAACACAAATTTTCAATTGCCAATCATCATTCAAATGTAAAACTAATTTTCGGTGGAAGCACATCGAAGTCAAATATTTCAGCAGCCGTTATACCGATATGAAAAAAATAAATGCTAAATCATACTGCTTGTGTAACCGGCAGTGTAGGTTTACTTATAAAAATGAAACCGCTAAGATTTAGCACTTACGTCTCCTTACTGTTTTTATTAAATGAGTAATTGATACTGGCAAAGACAAAATGAAGTTGAATAAAATTATATCGATTGGTTCCATTTGCGCCACCTTCAAGCAGTCTATAGCCAATATTTCCTTGTAGGTTTTTATTGAAGCTATATCTTCCAGATAATGCAAGGTCAAGGGCTCTGCCTTTAGCTGCAGCGATACCTTCTCCGAAAAAAATAACATCCATTTTATGAGATATATTCCAATTGACCATTAGGTTGATAAGTGGAACAAAACCAATGCTAAAATTTTCACTTAAAAGCTCGCTATTCCTCAAGGAGAATCCTGCATCTCTAATTTTTGCAGTTAACCCAAGGCCAAATTTAAAATTGTCTTTAATTATAATGCTTCGGTTATAGGTAAACCGATAGGAATTAAACTTGTAAACAGCTTCTATTGGTATTTGAGCTTCAAAGCTTTTCCCCTCAAATAGTATATCCTTTTCTATTGATTCAGTTTCTACAATTTTTAATGGAGCATAAAGCAATGAAAAGTGATTTTTTTCATTTAAAAAATAACCGGCACGTAACCTCAAAAAAGGGCTTGTGTTGGTTTTAAAATCATTTTTCAGAGAAAATAACGTACCATTACTGCCGTTACGAATATCATTGATAGCAGTAAAGAGTGCTCCTGATTCAATGTTAACGAAAGCTTGAGCATTCGCAGGCCTATTGAAATTACAATAAATAAAAAGTAGGCCAAATATTGCCTGCAAAAGAAGCTTAGCAATCAAGTGCTTTATATTGAGTGTTTGTTTCATTTGCTGTTGAAGATACACTTCAAAAGTAATAGAAATTAAACCCAAATTCCGCATTAGAAAATGCGGAATCGCTAAAACAGCTGTAATTCAATCCATTGGTTCAATGGATTGAAAACACCTGCTAAGCGGGATTGCCCTCATAAAATCACTAGTGCGTT
>JBILUU010000081.1:0-9559 GCA_044370815.1 Bacteroidia bacterium | reverse complement strand
TGAAGATCAATGATGATATAGAAAATAGAATAGTTGAACCAAAATTAAGCAACAGGATGTTTGAAGAATCGAACTACTTGCTTTAGTTGGGTTAATCACGATTTAGAACATGTTATCAGATATGTAAAAATTTGATTTAGAGTTTCTTTATCGTTTACGCATTTCTAATGCGTAATCTGGGTTAAAATACACTAACAATCCCAAAATGCACTTTGGCAGCTCTCAGTAGTAATGGATTGTCAAATTGCTTTCCTAGTGCATAGGAAATAGAAAAAATACCTGCTTTGGTTTGAAAACTTACACCCGCGCCAAATCCATAAGGTGTGTCTTTAAGGTACGATTTTTCGGTATCGAGCTCATACCAAGCTGCGTTCCCAAATAAAAACAAGAATGAATTTTGCTCAAATAAAAAGCGATACTCTAGGTTTGCGATACCATAAGAAGTAGCATAAATAGACTCTTCATCAAAACCACGCACCGAGTTATTGCCACCAATACGATACGCTTCATTCAAAAATACTTCCTCGGTTTGCATTCCCGCAGCTTTCAATCCAATATTTATAGTGCTTTGACGCATTACAGGAATAAATAAATCGGCTTGTAATTCACCATTGTATAACACCGATTTCAAGTTCACATCCTCATATAAGGCGGCATTAATTTTCGGATTTTTAATAATTTTTTTATTGCCGGTAGCCACATTTGTGCTCACCCTGTATCCTTTTCGGGGATTGAACCGGTAGTCGGTTTGCTCATATTTTACCCCCAAACCATAAGTGAGTGTTTTTACATCGGCATAATCGGGCAGCGTACTCAACATTTCGAGCCCGGTAGTTGAGACCAACGAAAGACTGCGGTTATTGACAAAAAACTTGAAAAAGTTATTGCCCGATAACAAATATTGCAAACCAGCATGCTGGTTTACATCTATAAATATAGTGTCGCGCTGAAATAGCTTGAAGTTAAGGTCAAGCCCTAAAGGGGTGTTAATTAGGTACGGATAAGTTACTTTTGCTTTAATATCACGCGAATTGAGCTGAAGTCTGCGCCAATCAATATCAATCAACTCGCCTCGATTGAGTGCGTTTTGCAGCTTTAAATGTGCTTGTCCGGTAAATTCAATTTTCCCTGTTCTTTCATTTGGTAAAAAACCTAATACTCCGTCAAACTGATTGGCTTTTTTGTTATCTAAATACAAAACCAATTTACTTGTAGCGGGGGTAAAGGTAAATTCGTAGGGTTTAATGGACTTAATGTAGGGCAACTCCTTGAGTCTGCTTTCTATGGCCACAATCTTCGATTCTTGATATGCTCTTCCAGCTTTAATACCAAGGTAATTATTGATGAAGTATGGCGAAATTCTTGAATTACCTTTGATGATGATGCTGTCAATTTTGATAAATTGATTCAATTCGAGGCGAATAAAACCGCTTACTTTTGACCCATCTATTTTTATACTATCGAGTCTGATATCAGCAAAAGGATGCCCGGTGTTATCACAAATCTGCAGGGCTTTTTCAAAAATATTTTCAAGTTTGCTAAATTTAATTGGTTGATTAGCATAGTCAATACTTTTGTAACCCGCCTTAAATAGGATATCACGATAAAGAGGATTGGCCTTCAATTGTATCCACCTATATTGATCGCCAAGTTGAACTTGTATTTGATAGTTGGCAGAATCTTTTAGGATTATTCTATATTGTGATGCAATGAATCCCTTATTAATGGCCTTTAATTGTATTTGTTTGGCTAGTAACAACACCGATGCACTGTCCTTTTCTTGATAGGTTTTATTAATACCTTTCCAAAATGAGGCGCTGCGCTCGCTAGCATCTATGCTTACCAATGATACCGAAACACCTTTTTGGGAAAATGCGAGCATCGGCAGAAGTGAATATGCCGCTGAGAGGATAAAGGTGAGGAGTGAGGTTTTTATTAACAATTGTATTGTTAAGTATTTAAATTGAACGTAAAAACGTGTAAAATTATTTTTTAAATTTGAATAATATTGATAGAAAAACTACATTTGTCACTTTCTTTTGAAACAATAATACAGTTAAAACGTTTCGGAGGGGAAGATAACTGGTAAATATGAAAAAAATCTTACTTATTCTAACAATTTTTTCAGCAGCAATTGTGCTTTTAAACTCTTGTAAAACGCACGAGCGCTGCCCTGCCTACGGAAAAATAGACCAGCATCCCAAAAACGCAAAATCCGTTTAATAACATCAACAAGGCTAACTTAGCTTATGCACGATGTAATGGAAAATGTTTTATCTTCAATAGAGTCTTTGCACGATCTCATTCAACAATCAACGGAAAATCCCGAGAAAATAGTTGTTATTTTTAAACACAGCACTCGCTGTAGCATCAGTCAAATGGCTTTGAACCGTATGCAGAAGACCAATTTTTTTAAAGAAAAAAACATCCCATTTTATTATCTTGATTTGATTAGCTATCGCAATGTATCCGATGGGATAGCCGAAAAGTTTCAGGTCGAACATGAATCCCCACAATTACTTGTAATTAAAAATGCAAAATGTTTGGCCTCAGTTAGCCACAACGGCATTTCTGAAAACTGGCTGTTGGGCAACATCTAGATTTTGATAGAACAAATCAGGATAAAATTTCAAAAAAAAAGTGCGCCCGAAGGCACACCTTTTTTTAAAACATCAAAAAACAAACAATTACTTTTTTACCCACTTGGTTAAAAAGCCGCCATCCATGTAAAGGGTATACTCTGCAAAGTCAAGCACTTCGGTATTATAAAACTTTCCTTTTTGCACATCCACTTTCAATGGTTTGCCTAATTTTTCCTCAATAGCTGGCATTTCATCGCCTATTTTAATAGCATTAGGACCACCTGCTAAACGGGTTTTGCAGTCAACCGATTTTTGAGTTTGTTCGGTCATTAAATACAACTTTTGTAAGGTTGAAACAAGATTTTTATAAGTTTCAAAATCATTGGTTCTGATTTCTTCTCCTTTCTCTAAATAAGGAAGACTCTTTTTAAATATTTCATCCACCTTGGCACTTTCTATTTTATACTTGTTGTTGTCTTTTATGTTATTCACTATTTCGCTTTGCTTCACTGCTTTATTAAAGTAGAGGGCTCCAATGTTGTAAAGTGCATCAAAGTAATTGGGATTAATTTCAAGTGCCTTTTTGTAAGCAGCCTCGGCCTTTTCTATAAACTCATTGAATTCCTTCTCAGATGGGGCGGGCTTGTCAGGGCCGGGATTGGCTAAATTATCATAGATTACACCAATATTGAAAGGGAAAATTTCATTATTGGGCTCTTTTGTGATGGCCAGCTCCAAATTTGTAATTGCTTCTTTGTATTTTCCTGCTTCAATGAAGTAGTTTAACTCCGACAATATCAACTGCTTGTCATTGGAATAGGCAGCACGACCTTTTTGCACAGTTGCAATGTATGATTCTTTGTCGCCTTTTTTAGAGTAACAATCTGCCAAAAGGCTATACAATAGTGGGCCATCTGCATCACCACCGTATTTAATTTCGATGGCTCTTCTAAAAAACTGTATCGCCTTATCATAGTTTTTTGATCTATCGGCAGCAAGGGCAGCATTGTAAACAGCATTTGAGTCGACCTTTTGCAAGCCTTCATTAATTTGAATTGCCTTTTCGAAATTTACTAAAGCTTCAGCATACTTCTCTGTTTTGAAATTCTCGATACCGGCATTGCTGGCAATAATAGCGCAAATTTTTATACCTTGCGTTGCTTGAGGATAATTCCCTTTTTCGTCAAGCTTAATGGCAGTTGAGTAGGCCTTAGCGGCTTCGTCAAAAAACACACCTTTATTGTCGGCTGCTTTAGGGTCTTTTGAATTGTAAAGATTCATGTAAATCTCGGCACGATTAACCCATGTTTTTGCTTTGGTGCTTGTCTCGGCATCTTCTGAAGCTAAATCAATATATTTCTTGGCTTCGAGCAAATCGTTAACATCCTTATCCTTGGTGTAATAACCTAAATAGTTAATGGCACTCACCACATTCTTTTGTTGGGCAAACAGTGTTACAGAGCCAAATAGACTCAGAAAAATAATGATCACTGAACGTTTTTTCAATTGCATAGTTATCTTGTTTTAATAATTAGTTGTTGTTGTCTTCGTTTTCTTCTGCATTGTCCTCAGCATCATCTGCTCCATCATCAGCATCGTCATCAACAGGTGTGTTATCAATCAATTCTTCTCCATCTATTATTGCTGCTTCTTCTTCATCATCCGTTTCAACCTTTGCAACAGCCGCAATAGCATCGGTACTCTTAAACTTAATTAATCGAACACCTTGTGTGGCCCTGCCCATTACACGCAAATCAGAAACCCTAATCCTAATAGTCAATCCCGATTTATTGATAATCATGATATCATCGTTGTCGGTTACATCTTTTATAGCAATTAAGGAGCCTGTTTTTTCGGTAATGTTCAAAGTCTTAACACCTTTTGCACCTCTGTTGGTAACTCTGTATGCCTCAATTTCAGAACGCTTTCCGTAACCATTTTCAGATACCACTAAGATGTTGGTATCGTTGCTCTTTGCAGCAATCATGCCAATCACTTCATCGTCCTCTGAAGCTAGTCTGATACCTCTAACACCGGAAGCATTTCTTCCCATGGGTCTTACTTTCTCTTCATTGAAACGCACCAACTTACCTTTGCGAGAGGCAATTAAGATTTCGTCCTTCCCGCTGGTTAGGTGTGCTTCAAGCAACATATCACCTTCTTTAACGGTAATAGCATTAATCCCATTTTGACGAGGACGTGAATAGGCCTCTAAAGATGTTTTCTTGATGGTGCCTTTTTGACTACACATAATAATGTAGTTATTTTTAATGTACTCCTGATCGGTTAAATCCTTTACATTGATGTACGCTTTAACCTTGTCATTTGGAGCAATATTTACCATGTTTTGTATGGCTCTTCCTTTGGAAGCTTTGTTTCCTTCAGGAATTTCAAAAGCCCTCAACCAATAACATTTGCCTTGCTCCGTAAAGAAAAGCATATAGTTGTGGGTAGAAGCCACAAACATATGTTCAAGGAAGTCGGCATCTCGGGTAGCTGAACCTTTGGCTCCCGTTCCACCTCTATTTTGTGCCTTGTACTCGGTAAGTGGTGTACGTTTGATATATCCCAAACGAGATATGGTAATCACCACATCTTCATCAGCAATCATATCTTCCATTCTAAAATCATCGGCAGCATATACAATCTCACTCTTGCGTCCGTCACCGTATTTCTCTTTCATTTCAAACATTTCTGTTTTGATGATGCTCATTCGCAAACCTTCATCGGCCAATATGCTCTTTAAATAATTTATGGTTTTCATCAATTCATCATATTCTTCCTTAATCTTATCGCGTTCCAAACCTGTGAGGGCTCTCAAACGCATATCTAAGATGGCTTTTGCTTGTATTTCTGATAGCCCAAAATTTGTAATAAGTTGTTCTTGCGCCTCATTAGGAGTGGGCGCGTTTCTAATGATGGCGATTACCTCATCAAGATTATCGAGTGCAATGAGATATCCTTCAAGTATATGCGCTCTCTTTTCTGCCTGGGCCAATTCATATTTTGTTCTTCTTACTACCACATCGTGTCTGTGTTCAACATAATGTTGAATCATATCCTTTAAATTCAATAACATTGGGCGACCTTTTACCAAAGCAATGTTATTCACAGAGAATGAAGTTTGAAGTTCAGTAAACTTGTATAACTTATTGAGCACCACGTTTGTTATGGCATCTCTTTTGATTTCATAAACAATACGCATACCATCCCTGTCACTCTCATCACGAATATCAGAAATGCCCTCTATCTTTTTGTCGTTGATTAAGTCAGCAGTCTTTTTAATCATCTCTGCTTTGTTAATCATAAAAGGAATCTCGGTAACTATAATTTTCTCTCTGCCCGCAGCATCTACTTCAATGTTGGCTTTGGCACGCAATACCACACGTCCTCTTCCTGTGGTAAAGGCCTCTCTTACACCATCATAACCGTAAATGATTCCTCCGGTAGGAAAATCAGGGGCTTTGATGTGCTGCATAAGTTCCTCAATGCTGATATCTTTATTATCGATGTAGGCAGCAATACCATCAATTACTTCAGTAATATTGTGTGGAGGCATATTGGTGGCCATACCTACAGCAATTCCAGATGCTCCGTTTAATAATAAATTAGGAATTTTAGAAGGCAACACGGTGGGCTCTTCCAAGGTATCATCAAAGTTGAGGCGCATATCCACAGTTTCCTTATCGATATCAGCCAACATCTCTTCTGCAATTTTTTTCAATCGGGCCTCTGTATAACGCATAGCCGCTGGGCTATCACCATCAACAGATCCAAAGTTACCTTGTCCGTCAACAAGCGGGTAGCGCAAGCTCCATTCCTGAGCCATACGCACCATGGCATCGTAAACAGAGGTATCTCCATGAGGGTGATACTTACCCAATACCTCACCTACAATTCTGGCCGACTTTTTATAGGGCCTGTTCGACATCACACCTAATTCATACATTCCGTACATTACCCTTCGGTGCACCGGCTTCATACCGTCACGCACATCGGGCAATGCCCTCGAAACAATTACCGACATAGAATAGTCTATGTACGCTGTTTTCATCTCTTCTTCGATGTTAATCTTGATAATTTTTTCTCCGTCTGCCATTTTTTCAGTTAACTTTTATTGTTTTTAAGCGTTATATGTTTTATAAAAAGAGTGCCGAAGATAGTCAATAATTGCTTACAAAAGCCAATAAAAAAAGCTAAAAGATATGAGCATGTTTCTTAACAAAATGATGTTGAAAGATAAGTGTTATTTATTTCGGCACGATTTTTAAGACACGTATTATTGTTGAGTGCAAAATACTTACATTTGGCACTAAAGATTTAGATTAAGAACTTAAAAAATATTGTATATGGAAGCTAAATTTTCACCAAGGGTTAAAGATGTTATTACCTTTAGTCGCGAAGAAGCGCTAAGGCTTGGGCACGATTACATAGGTACCGAACACCTTTTATTAGGTATCATTAGAGATGGCGAAGGTGCAGCCATTCAAATATTGCGTGCTCACGGAGTTTCACTCGAAGAGTTGAGAAAAGCTGTGGAGTCGAGCATCAAGAAGGTTGGAAAAATGTCCATCAACGTGGGCAATATTCCATTGGTAAAACAAGCTGAAAAGGCCCTCAAAATTACCTACCTTGAAGCTAAAATGTTTAGAAGCGAACTGATTGGCACCGAGCATTTGTTGCTGAGTATCCTGAAAGTTGATGATAACGTGGCCTCTGCGGTGCTAAATCGATTCAACGTATCATACGAAAGCGTTAGGCAGGAAATCGAAAAAATGTCTACCAATCAAGACATCAGAAGCGAATTACCCAGCAATACCGGTGATGATGAGCCAGAAGACGATAATGCATTCAGTCAAAGCGCCAAAAAAACCGTTGACCCAAAATCAAAAACACCTGTACTCGATAACTTTGGTAGAGACTTAACCAAGGCCGCTGAAGAAGATAGACTCGACCCAATAGTAGGGCGAGAGAAAGAAATTGAAAGGGTTTCTCAAATCTTAAGTAGAAGAAAAAAGAACAATCCAATTTTAATTGGTGAGCCAGGTGTAGGTAAATCTGCCATTGCAGAAGGTTTGGCGCTAAGAATTGTGCAGAAAAAAGTTTCTCGAGTGCTATTTAACAAAAGAGTTGTTACCTTGGATTTGGCTTCTTTGGTTGCCGGTACAAAATACAGAGGTCAGTTTGAAGAGCGCATGAAAGCTGTAATGAACGAGCTTGAAAAATCGCCTGATGTGATTTTGTTTATTGATGAAATACATACCATTATTGGGGCAGGTGGCGCCAGCGGGTCACTTGATGCCAGCAACATGTTTAAGCCCGCCTTAGCAAGAGGTGAAATTCAATGCATTGGAGCAACCACGCTTGATGAATACCGTCAATACATAGAAAAGGACGGAGCTCTAGAAAGACGTTTCCAAAAGGTGCTCGTTGAACCTGCCAGTGCAGAAGAAACAGTTGCTATATTGAATAACATTAAACCTAAGTATGAAGATCATCATAATGTAATTTACACACCTGAAGCATTACAGGCCTGCGTTACGCTTACTCAGCGCTACATTAGCGATCGTCATTTGCCCGACAAGGCCATTGATGCGATGGATGAAGTAGGAGCAAGGGTGCATATTACCAACATCAATGTTCCTCAAAGTGTACTCGATATTGAGAAAAAGATTGAAGAAATAAAGGTCGAAAAAAGCCGTGTAGTTCGCAGCCAAAAATACGAAGAGGCAGCCAAACTGCGCGATACTGAAAGACAATTGCTAGAAGACCTTGATAAGGCCAAGAAAATTTGGGAAGAAGAAACTAAGAGTAACAGACAAGTGGTAACCGAGGATAATGTTGCCGAAGTGGTGGCCATGATGACCGGTGTGCCGGTGCAAAGAATTGCGCAGAACGAGGGCTCTCGCCTTATGAAAATGTATGATGAAATTCATGATAAGGTAATCGGACAAAACGATGCCATTAAAAAGATTGTGAAGGCCATTCAGAGAAATCGTGCAGGGTTGAAAGATCCCAATAAACCAATCGGTTCCTTTATTTTCTTAGGACCAACAGGTGTAGGAAAAACCCAGCTTGCAAAGGTGCTTTCAAAATATTTGTTTGATAGTGATGATGCGCTCATTAGAATAGATATGAGTGAGTATATGGAAAAATTCGCAATCAGTAGATTGATTGGAGCGCCTCCGGGATATGTTGGATACGAAGAAGGTGGACAGCTTACTGAAAAGGTGCGCAGAAAGCCATATTCTGTTATATTATTGGATGAGATTGAAAAGGCACACCCCGATGTATTTAACTTGCTTTTACAAGTTCTGGATGACGGACAAATCACAGACAGTTTAGGAAGAAAGATTGATTTCAAAAATTCTATCATTATCATGACCTCCAACATTGGCTCTCGTCAATTAAAAGAGTTTGGTACCGGTGTAGGATTTAATACTTCTGCCAAATCCGCTTCAGCCGATGTACAAGCCAAAGGTGTGATTGAAAATGCATTGAAAAAGGCCTTTGCCCCTGAGTTCCTAAATCGTATTGATGATGTAATCATGTTTAATAATCTAAGCAGAGAAGATATACATCAAATTATCGATATCGAGTTGAAGAATTTGTACAAGCGTATGGAAGACCTTGGTTACAAAATTAAACTTACTGAAAGTGCTAAGGATTTTATCTCCGATAAAGGCTTTGATCCCAACTATGGCGCACGTCCATTAAAGAGAGCTATTCAGAAATATTTAGAAGATCCGCTCGCGGAGGAAATTATCAAATCTAAATTAGCCGAAGGCGATGTGATTGAAGTTGACTTTGATACAGTAAAATCAGAGATTACCATTCAAGTTATTAAAGCTAAGAAGAAGAAAGCAAAAGAAGAATAGGTAGTTGTTCTTATCTAAAAAATGAAGCCCGCTATTGCGGGCTTTTTTATTGCTATATTGTTAAACCCAAATTCCGCATTAGAAAATGCGGAATCGCTA
>JBILUU010000080.1:0-9633 GCA_044370815.1 Bacteroidia bacterium | reverse complement strand
TAGCTTCAAAAGTTAATTTTAGCGGTGGAATAATGTGACAATTTTTACAAATACAGCAAGTATATTTTTAAGATTGGTATTTTGATTTTATTGATCTATGTGTAATTTATATGGGATAGTGTTTAAAATTTTAAATTCTTAAATAAAGAGAATTTTTTTTGAATTAATTTCTAATTTAAATCTTTATTATCATATCAACAACTTATCCGCCTCATCAATAACAGCATTCTCAAAACTATCTAAATAAATTTGGGTTGTTTTTTTTGCCTAACCTGAGCGTAGTTTCCTAACTGCGCTCTTTCTATTTTAAATGCTAAAATGAATTTAAAATTTTAATAATTTTTACTATTTGCACGATATGGCAGATGCGTATCAAATAAACCCAAATTAAGCAATAGGAGATTTGGAAAATCGAACTACTTGCTTTAGTTGGGTTAATCCCGATATAGAAAATGTTATCAGATTTGTTATACCAATTGCATTTATTTTTTAGTTCAATAAAAAAATAAATATGCAATGGTTAATGCCGATACTACTTGAAATTAGTCCAATAAGGTTAAGCGCTAATTGGACTAAATTGAAAGTGTAATCGGTATAAAAATCTGATTTGCAATTTCTTTATCGTTTACGCATTTCTAATGCGTAATCTGGGATAAAAAATCAAACAGGATAGTACTCTTCACGCTACCCTACAAGTAGTGCGTTGGGAGTATATTCATTGAAGCACTATAAACTTTACTTATAAATTTAATGGAGTTTGATGAAATTTAGTGGAAAATATAAAGGCAGCCCAGTTGCAAACTAAGCTGAGAGAGGTGCATCAAAATCTGATGCCCATTACCAAAATATCATCAACCTGATCATACCCTTCTTTCCAATCTTGCATAAACTTTTCAATATACTTAAACTGCTCGTACATATTGTTGTGCTGAATGGTAGTAATCATTTCCTTGAAGTTTTTCGACATCAACTTTTTTCCTCTTGGGCCACCAAATTGATCGGCATAGCCATCGGTAAACATATAAATAGTATCTCCAGGATAATAGTTGATTACATGATTGGTAAATTCTCTTTTCAATTCGCTTTGCAAACCTCCAACCGGAAACTTATCGGCTCTAATTTCCTGTAGTAGCATTTCTTTGCTATTGATAGAAAACGTTTGCTTGTAAGTTTCTCCGCGAAATATCAATAAAGACCTCAAAGCACCTGCATATTCCAACTGTTGCTTTTTTCTATTGATGTGGCACAGCGCAATATCCATCCCATCTCGTGTTTCATTCTCATGCTGTTTTAGCGATTCACGTATTCCATTGTGCAAATTCTCTAAAATATTAGATGGTCTAAAATCGTTGGTTTCCTGTACTATCTGATTCAATAGCGCAGTGCCTATCATGCACATAAATGCACCCGGTACACCATGTCCGGTGCAGTCAGCAACAGCAACAAAAATATCGTTGTCCTCAGATTGAATTTTTGATTTTGCATTGATATCGGCAAACCAATAAAAGTCACCGCTCACAATGTCTTTGGGGTTATAAAGAATGAATGCTTTTGGAAACAATTTTCTGAATGCATCGGTGCCGGGTAAAATTGCTTCTTGAATCCTTTTGGCATAATTGATACTATCTGTAATCTCCTTGTTCTTAGTAATAATTTCAATATTCTTGTCCATTAGCGACTGGTTCTTCTGTTCAATCTCCAATGTTCTTTCGTGCACTTGTTGTTCTAATATTTGCTTTGCATTTTTCAAATAACGTGTTCTGAAAGTTACATATCCAAAAACTGCTGCTACAACTATACCAATCATTAATAAAATAAACCATGTGCGCTTATATAAAGGAGGTGTAATTTCAAAAGCAAACTCAATTGGCTCATCTGCACACAAGCCCTCTGCACTGCATGCTTTTAATATAAATTTATATTTACCTGGAGGTAAATGTGTAAATATAACTTTATTAATACCGTATTCAACATGCCATTTCTCATCTAGTCCTTCGAGCATGTATGTGTACTGTATTTTGGCTGCATTTCTAAAACTTAAACCAATAAAATTAAAGGTAATTTCATTTTGCGTATTATTGAAAACAGGATTTGCCGACACTTGATACTGAGTAGAAAATATTTCATAGTTCATCAAATATACAATCGGCTTTACCGCATTTTTTTGCTCTTCCTTTGTTCTTAAAACACTGGCACCATTCACTGTTCCTAGCCATATTGCACCGCGGCTATCTGTATAGCTGGCATTGTTTTTTGTTTCAATGGAAGTAAAACCTTCTCCCGATCCGTAATTAAAAAAAACATTTTTTGTTATATCCAATTTCACCAACCCCATGTTTGTACCTACCCATAAATTTCCTTCATTATCTGTAGTTAAAAGAGTGATATAATCGCTGATTAAGCCATTTTTAACACTGTAGTGCACAATATTTTTCCCCTTCTTTTTATACAAGCCACCTCCTTCGGTACCAATCCATAAATTTCCATTTAAATCGTTGCAAAAACTGGTAGCACTGTTATGATTGATGTTGCCTTCAAATTTTCTATACTTGTTTTTCTCTGCATACCAAAGGCCCGATTGTCGTGTTCCAATCCATACAATGCCATCTTTATCAGGATGAACCTTTGCAATAATTAATTTATCAAGATCTAAAATATCTTTAAATTCGAGGGTATTGAAGTTGTATGTGGTTAACCCCGAATTATTGGCAATCCATAACTCATTGCCAACAACCGATAGGTTATTGATAAAGGTATGATTGATACTCAAAGAAGACAAGGAAGCTCTGGTTTTGCTATCAAAAACACCAATGTCTCCCTTAAAGGTGGCCACATATATTTTTCCTTTATGTTTACATAGGGAGGTAACTAAATTATTTCGGAGTGTTTCATTTAAGTCTATATGCTGAATCTTTTTTAAGCTGTAATTTTTATCTAAGCTTAGGATATCAATTCCTTCGTTTGTCCCTATCCAATAATTACCATTATCGTCTTCAACAATGGCATTAACAATTGAATTTTTTAATCCGTTTTGATTACTGAAATGAATGAACCTAAACCCTTTAAATTGTGTTACTCCATTATCTTGCATACCCATCCATAACGATTGTTCGCGGTCAATAAATAAACTTCTTACCTTGTTGCTTGGCATTCCATTTTGGTTGGTAAGCGTAACGATATTTGTTGTATCAAGTTGATTTAATTGAATGACACCACCTTCCCAAGCACAGGCATAAATATGGTTCTTGTTTATGATGATGCTATTGATGAAGTTTGAATTAATTTTGTCTTTGGTTTCTATTACTTTTGATGTGCCGGATTTCAAGTTGTAACATACGATGCCTTGCGCCATGGTTCCAAACCAAAGATTCCCTTTATTATCTTGAGCAATAGATGTGTAAGCAAAAAAAGGAAAACCTTCCGGTTTAAAAAATAGGAAACTGTCTTTTTGAGAATCAAAATATTTGATTCCAATCTCCGTTACAAACCAAACTTTTTTATCATTATCAATAAAGCCCTGGAAAACAAGATCACATAAATTTTTTGCGATACTATATTGCGTATATTTTCCTGTTGATGGATTCAGATAAATGGCACCTCCTTCAATGGTACTAATCCATAAATTACCTTTTTCATCTTTAATGATGTCGGTTATTCGGCTGGGTTTTTCTTTAAGCTGAAGGTCGAAGGGTTTGAATTTGGTACCATCATAAACAGAGAGTTTTCCATATGAATGTCCAACCCAAATTTGCCCCTTATTGTCTTCACAGATCGTGTTCACAGCAGCTTCACTGAGTCCTTCATTGGTAGAATAGTTGATAAAACTTTGGCCATTGAATTTTGATAAACCGCCATCGGTAGCAAACCACATATAGCCATCTTTATCCTGTAAAATATCATTTACGTTGGATTGTATCAAACCATCTTTAAGCGAGTAATTATTAAAATTATAGGTTTGTGCACTTAGCTTACCGATAGTGAAAACACAGGTAATTGCTAAAGTTATTTTAGCAAAAAATGTGGATTTATGTGTATTGCTCATGACTATTTTTTTATGAAGAAGAAAGTGCCGTTTTGATCTTCGAGTCCACTAATGTTACCAAATTTTGGTCGCTGTTTTTGATTTTGTTCTACGGCTTTCGTTACCTTATCGGAAATCTTTTCAATTGGTATGCATTTATCAGGGGCATTGTTAAGAATATTGGCAAAGGTTTTAGTGAATAAGCTGTTATCGGATGATTTTTCGCGATCACTACTGGTAAAAACTTGTGCTGATTTGAGTTTGGTTGATTCCCAATTACCACAATCAACGGCCTTGTTTTCGCCACGCATAGCCAAATAAAAGGCTGGACCTGTTTCGCATGCATCGCTAATCACGAGCGTGTGACGTAACTTATATAACGACAAATAACCTTTCAAACTTGTAATAGGGAAATAGGTATACTCATCAGTTTTAGAGGCATCAACCGGGAGCCAATAGCCTGTTTCATTAATGTATCTTCCATGTCCGGCAAACCACACCAAAAGCGACTGCACATGCCCTTTATTTATCTGATCGCGAAGCTCAATAGAAAAGAACTTATCCATTTGTGCTTTGGTCATGTTTGATTTATGAATAACTTTACTGATGCTGTAATTGGCAAGTGCATTACGCATGGTAAGCACATCTGTTTTTGTTCCTTCCAAAGATGGTAATTGCTGGTAGTTGCTGTTCTCAATAAAGATAACCCAGGTGCGACCCATAGGGTTGTTCTGCTCTTCATTGGCAATTGTGCGATTGATGAAGTAAGCCACACGTTTTCTGTTTTCGTATATATCAGCTGCTTCAATAACCAAAGAGTCCTTACCTTCAATGCTCGTATTTAGCGAAAAGGAAGGATTGGTATTTTCTGCCGAGAAGGTTGCTTTTTCACCATTTACCAATACATAGCTGATCAAGCTTTCGTCATCAATTTTACCTTCAACATAGATATTATTGATGCTTGTATTTTCAGGAATTATTTCTTTATCAAAGGTTACAAACGGACTAATCATTTCAATCTTAGGAGCTACCGATTCAATGCGCATCAAGTCATACGTTTCGGTAGTGGTGTTGAAATAAATATCGGTAACTTGCACAGTTACTTTTTCTTTATTTTCGAGCGGTACAGTAGCGGTAAAAGATGGGTTGTTGCTATTATCGGTAAAGTTTGCCGGCACACCATCAACCACAATAGCTTTAATCATACTCTGATCTTTTATTTTTCCTTTGATGATACCTGAAGTTTTATTTTTAGGCACACGCACTAGTTTTGCGCCTTCTTTATCGCTCACATTGGCCAATTCTATTTGAGGGTTGTTATTTTCTTTATTGAATTCATATTCTTTTTCTTTACAAACAGCAAGAGCGCTCTCAATATTTTTTTTATTAAATCCCTGCGCTTTGGCTGTTTCGAATTCTTTTTTGGCCTCTTCATATTTGTTCAGAGCTTGATAGCATAGTGCTCTTTGATAATAAGCAGCAGGATTTTTTTCTTGAAAGAGGATGGCATTGGTAAAATCGCCTATGGCATCGGGATATTTATCCTGCTTTTTATTCATGATGCCTCGCTCTAGATAGGCCTGTGCATTTTTATCGTTGAGTTGAAGCGCCTTGGTAAAGTCCACTTCGGCATTCAGGTAATCGCCTTTGTAAGCATATGTTACGGCACGTTGTGTATACGCTTGAAAATCGTTGGCATCATAGGAGAGTGCAGTATTTAAGTTTTTCAATGACTCCTCATAATTACCGCTTCTACGCTGCACTATAGCCAAGTTGATAAAGTATGGCTTATAGCCCGATTTGTCTTTGGCCTCTTTGTATTCTTTGGTAACATACATGCAAGAAATCGCTTTGAGGTAACTTTGAATGGCTACTTGTAAATTACCGATACTATCCATTGCCACCCCTTTAATGAAGTGTGAATAGTCGTTAGTATTATCGTAGTCAAGGGCCGTGTTAATTTCTTTTACGGCTCCATCATAATCGTTGAGTTTAATTTTATCGAGAGCCATTTTTTGATAAGCGGCAACTGTTTTGTTTTTAATTTGCACCATGGTACTAAACATTTCAGTGGCCTGATTATAATTTTCTATCTGCAAGTAGTCGATAAGTGCTTTGCGGTATAAATCAATTTCTCCGGGTTTAAGATTGAGGGCAGTGCGGTAGTCGTTGATGGCTTCTTCGTAGCGATTCATTTTTTCGCTGCAAAATGCTCTTTCAATGTAGGATTCGTAGTCACCGGGATCGGTTTCAATAATTTTGGTGTAGGCCTGATGCGCCTCTTCATATTTTTGATTGTCCTTTAGAGTGCGCGCTTCAGTTTTTCCTGTGGCCAATGTTTGTGCAAAGGAAATACTTGCATTTGCGCAAAGCACAATCGCAAGCAATATTCGCTTGAAGACCCTAAATAAGGGATACAAAGTATTTACTATGGAGTTAATTGCAGGGTACACGATACAAAACAAAAATAATTTGTTTTTATGTTGTTAAAGGATGTTGTGGTTTGAGTTTTCAACACAAGTAATTAACAATCAATCGATGGGGTTGTTAGCCATAAATCGTACTCGTTTACTAGGAAATCAACTTTTCAAAACTCGCACTCGTTTTGGAAGAGTATGTATAAAATATGCGTTTGCAACGCTTTAAAAACTTTTCCATTTTCTTGGCGCTTACCTAATCAGTAAGTATGTATAATTGAAAATTCAATTCTGTATACAAACAAAATGTTTCGGATGATATACTTTTTCATTCTAACTCTTTGAGTAATACAAGAAACATTACAGCCCATTTAATTAAAAGTATTGGTTTTTTTGGCACAAAGTAAAAATTGGGTTAAATAACGATGATACACAAAAAATAGTCCAATTTTATTGAACTATATTTCGCGATAGTGTCATCAGACATTGCAACAAATGCTATAATTTGGCATACCTTTGCAAAAAAAAACTAACACACAATGGACGATAATTATTGGAAGAGTAAACTAACACCCGAACAGTTTTATATTCTCAGAGAAAAAGGAACAGAAAGACCTTTCACAGGCGCATTGTTATCGAATAAAGAAAAAGGAATTTATACCTGTGCAGGTTGTGGTAGTGAATTGTTTACCGATGAAATGAAATTTGATTCGCACTGTGGCTGGCCTAGTTTCGATAGGGAGATTGATGGGGGCAGAATTAAGCAAACACTTGACCGTACGCATGGGATGATTAGAACAGAAATTACGTGTGCCGCCTGCGGAGGTCACTTGGGCCATATATTTAATGATGGCCCCACTCAAACAGGGATGCGTTATTGTGTAAATTCTCTTTCAATGAATTTTAAGCCGGAGTCGGAAAAATAATAGACCGCAGAAAAGTCTATTTTAAAATCATAAATTCGGTTCTTCTATTGTTGGCTCTGCCTTTGTCGGTATTGTTATCATCTATTGGCATGCTGTCGCCAAATCCTTTAAAGCTGAGACGCTCTTTGCTAATTTCATTGGTAATTAAATATTCATAAACAGCTTTAGCTCGGTTTTCAGATAAAATTTGATTAGATTTTTTATCGCCAACATTATCGGTATGCCCGCTAATTTCGATGCTTACAGCAGTGTTAGTCATTAAAAAACTCTTGAGCTTTTGCAGTTCTATTTTTGATTCATTTTTCAATTGAAAAGAGCCGGTTTCGAAAAATATATTCTTAAGCACTACTTTTTCTCCAACTTTAATAGGTGTTAAGGGCATATTCATTTCATAGCCATTTAATTTATTGTTAACACCTTTTAAGCTAAAGTTTTCCGAAGCAAATAAGAACCCACTTTTGCTCACATTCATCAAATAGTTTTTGTTGATTGGTAAACAAACTAAAAATTCACCGCTTCCTGCCATACTGCTTGCTTGCATCACCAATTGGCCTGTTTCTAAATCTACTAACTCAAATTTAGCATCAATACCATTGTTGTTTTCTTTATTGAAAACCCTGCCTTTTACATAGGTTACTTCATTAGGACGTGCTGCTTCATAAAGATCAAAACTATATAAATCTAACCCACCTAAACCACCTGCTCGTTCAGATGAAAAATAGGCGGTACGGGCATTGGCGCTTACAATTAAATCTCTTTCATTTTCTCCTGAGTTGATTGGATAACCTAAATTCATGGGTGTGCTTAACGACCCATCTTTTTTGATGCGGGAAAGGAAAATATCTCTGCTGCCCATGCCCGGCCACTGATCGGAAACAAAGTAAAGTGTTTTATTATCGGGGTGAATAAATGGTGATTCTTCAAATCCCGGGGTGTTTATACTATCGCCAAGGTTAGTGGGGCTGTTCCATTTTCCTGCCTCGTTTTTTGTCGATTTCCAAATATCTGCGCTGCCTTTTCCGCCTGCTCGGTTGCTAACAAAGTATAGTGTTTGGCCATCGCTTGATAAGCTAGGCTGCGACTCCCAACTTTCGGAGTTAATATTTTTGCCCAAATTTTCGGGATTGCTCCACTTACCGTTTGCCAGTTTTTTGGCAATAAATAAATCGCAACTGCCAAAACCATTTCTGCCACCAGGATAGCCATCATACTCACTGCACGCAGTAAAAATAAGCGTTTGACCATCGGCTGAAATACACTGTGCTCCCTCATTGCCCATGGTGTTTATAGGAGGACCTATGTTAACCGCTTTCGACCATTTGCCATCCATTTTTTTACATGCGTAAAAGTCTTCGCTCTTTCCTTTTGTTCCCGAACCCTGTGCTTCACCGTATTTAGGAATCAGTCGGGTGTATATCAGGTTTTGTTCATCGGCAGTGATAGCGGGCAAATAGTCGTTATCTGTTGAGTTCACTTCGACTCCCATGTTGATGGGGTTAAAAGGCACGGGATGCTTGATGGCATACTTAGCAAAGCGAGCCGATTTAAGACCAAATTTGGCATTGTTAGATGCTTCAGCTGGAATAGATTTGTAGGTTAAATATTGTGTAAAGTTATTTTCGGCCTCCTCATACGCTTGTATTTTTAAACACCAAAAACCCATGCTGTAATAAGCACTTTTAAAAAAATCTGGACTGATACCCACCGCAATTTTTCCCTCTGATAGGGCTTCTTCATACATTTTATTCTCGGCATACACTTCTGCAAGAAACATGTGGGCCTCAATAAATTTTGGATCTGCCGCAACTGACTTTTTTAACAATTCAATTGCTTCCTTATCTTTTCTCATATCAAAACTTTGCATTGCTTTTTCGTAAAGTTTGATGGCCTTGTCTGAAGTGCTGCTGTATTTTGGACTTGATTTTTGCGCTTGTGTTTGGCAAGTGCAAATAACAATGATGCCCATAATAATTGAAACAATTTTTTTTATTGCATGCATGGGGTTGGCTATGGTATGTTTAAATATTTATGTGTTTGCAAAGAAATATTCCACTTTGGATTTTCTTTTACATAGTCGATGATGAGTGGGGTTATTTCTTTCGATTTGCTCCATTCGGGTTGTAGGTATAGTTTGCACTGCGCGCTTACCATTGAAGCATTTTCCTCTGCCCAAATAAAATCGTGCTTATTAAAAACAATCACTTTTAACTCATTGGCCATGGCATAGTTCTGTACCAATGGTTTCATTGTTTTTTTTGGCGACAAGCAA
>JBILUU010000432.1:0-2500 GCA_044370815.1 Bacteroidia bacterium | reverse complement strand
TATAGCCATTACTTCTACAATGAATTATGCAACAGCCACGACCTTACCATCAAGGGCATTGCAGAAAAAGCTGTAAAAGAAATAGACTATCATTTACGTCACAGCACCGAGTGGATGTACCGCCTTGGTGACGGCACCGAGGAAAGTCACCAAAGAACGCAAGATGCGGTAGATGAATTGTGGATGTTTACCGGTGATATGTTTGACACCAATCAGGGTTATCAATTATTATTGGATAATAAGGTTGTACCCAACATGGAGCTAATTAAACAGCAATGGACAAGCAAGGTTAACGAGGTGTTTGCCAAAGCCACACTAAGTGTACCTCAAAACAATTTTATGCAGCGCGGCAGTTTAAAGGGTTCTCATACTGAGCATTTGGGCTTTTTATTGGCCGAAATGCAATACTTGCAACGCTCTTATCCTAAGAGTGAGTGGTAGCACACACCTGCCTCGAAAAATAAAAGCGATATAAAAAAAGCCGAAACAGTTGATGTTTCGGCCGGTTAAACATTTTATCCCAATTAAAGTCAAGTTCCGTAGATACTAAACTCAAATAGATGAGATTGTGTAGGAACTATTTTTGGAAAGCGTCTTCAAATTCGAAGGATGGGCTTTCTAAATCAAGCAATGATGCCTCTTCCTTTGGAGCAACTGTTTCTTTTACTACTTTGCTCTCTACTGTCTTTTCTGCTTTGCCTTTTGGCGCAGGGCTTTCTTTTGCAGGAGCTACATAGGGGGTAACACCATTGGCCTCTAATTTATACTCTCTTAAAAACATACCAAAAGAAATGGCTTTATTAATATCGGAAATATTGATTTCAATGTTCCATTCATCGCTGCTTACTTTTGGAAATACACTGAACTCTTGCTTGGTTTCGATGCAGTAGTCCAAAATAATTTGTATATGTTTTTTCTTTACGGTTACTGATGGTTTTTTTTCGCTGTTCATCGCATTAATTTTTTTGTGAGTGACTTTATTAACTCAACAAATTTACCACCTCAGCATCAAAAAATAAGTTTTTTTTAACCCAACAATTTTAGTGTTTTAGCTATCAACAATTTATAACGTTAACACAGTGTTGATAAGTAATGAACATACTTGCTCCACTCCTTTCAATAAAAGTGGATAAACCATTAACAATCAATACAATAATTAAATGTTACTGAAACAACCGGAAGATATCATTCCCATTGGCATACAATAGCAACGATAAAAGTAAAATCATGCCCGCTGTTTGTGCATATTCCAAGAATTTTTCGGGCAGTTTCTTTCCGGTAATCATCTCAATCAGCAAAAATAATACATGTCCGCCATCGAGGGCGGGTATCGGCAGCAGGTTCATTACAGCAAGTGCTACTGAGAAAAACGCGGTAAGATTCCAAAAGCGCATCCAATCCCACTCGGGCGCAAACACTTTTCCAAAAGTAATGAATCCGCCTAAATGCTTATACCCTTGCACTTCCGAGTTAAAGATGAGCTTGAATTGACCAAGGTAATCACTAACAGTAGTAAATGCCTTGATTGCTCCGGCTGGTATTGCTTCAAAAAGGGAGTATTTTTTTTCTTCAATTTTCAAAAACTGATCAAATGATTTTGGGACAACGCCAATAAAACCTTGTTCGTTTACCTTCACCGGAATGCTCATTTCTTGCTTATTTCTCATCACTTTAATTTCAACCGACTCATTCTTTCTTTTTTGAATTTCGGCCCTAAACTCATCAAAATATGTAATTGATAAATCATTGATGCCAATAAGTTGGTCACCTTTCATGATACCTGCTGCCTTGGCCGGAGAGACCTCGCCAAATTCTTCAATCACGAAAGGAAAACGAGGCTGAATAAAATCATTCGGCTGCTTTACTAGTTTGGCAATAAAACCGGCAGGCACCACAATGTTTTCGGTTTTACCATCACGCATCACTTGTACTGTTCGTGCCTCGTTCATGATAATTTCCATAGATACTTTTTTAAAGTTATCTACCTCTTTACCATCTACCGAAATTACTTTATCACCATTGCGCAAGCCCATTTCCAATGCTAAGCTATCACAGCTTACCCCATAAGTTAAATTGGCAGTAGGCAAAATTTCTTCGCCATAGTAAAATAAAATACCAATGTATATGATAATAGCCAAAATGACATTTACCGTAACACCGCCAATCATAATGATTAAGCGCTGCCAGGCTGGCTTACTTCTAAATTCCCATGGTTGCGGTGGAAGTTTCATTTGTTCCTTGTCCATGCTTTCGTCAATCATGCCTGCAATTTTTACGTAGCCACCTAATGGAATCCAACCAATGCCGTATTCTGTTTCACCTTTTTTGGTTTTCCATAACGAGAACTTCCAATCAAAAAACAAATAAAATTTTTCAACTTTGGTTTTGAATAATCGGGCAGGAATAAAGTGTCCCAATTCGTGCAGAATAATCAAAATTGAGAGACTTAAAATGAGTTGAGATGCTTTAATTAATATTTCCATTGGGTTGTAAGATACAG
>JBILUU010000079.1:0-9655 GCA_044370815.1 Bacteroidia bacterium | reverse complement strand
TCTGCAATTTTCCTGACAACGGGGCTCAAATCCTCAACATTTGGCTTATCTGAATGATCAGATTTTTTCTTAGATACTGCCAGGTAATAAAATTTTTCAAATAATACTTCTGCTAATACTGTTTGTTTATATTTCTTATAACAGCTGGAAATCATATTAAAAAAATGACTGTTTTGAGTAAATGGTTTTGTTAATTGGAAATCGCTTACAAGTTTTTTATTGAATTCTGTAGATATGATTAAACTATCTTTATCTAAAATTAATTTTGGCCTTAGGTTATCGCTGTTTTTAACTTGCAAGTCGTCATTTGAAAGGAAATAAAATGTGAAATCCGGATTAAAAGCAGCCACTAAATTTTTATCGTAACAAAACATATCTCCAAAATCAAAACCACTCCTCCCAAAGTTCATAAATTCAAAATCGTAATCGGTTGAGTCATGAAGCATTTTTGATGCAAGCGTGGCAAAATAACTTCTTTCAAATACATCATAGCCCTCAACAAATGAGTCGCCAAGCAGGGCAATTCTTATCACACCTTTGGGTTTATTGATTGAAACATCCTTACCAATAAATCTTTGCTTGTTAAACCTTACAATTCCAAAACCCTCATTAAAGATCACATACTCAAAATTCGTGCGCCTACACCTGCCTATATTTTCATCAAAATCCGTTGGCGATGTGCTTACAATTTTTGAACCATGCAAAAAGACTTCCACTATTAACATAACTAGCAGAAAGGCACCGAATGCAAGTATAGTTTCTTTGATTAGTTTTAACATGGCTAAAATTGAAAATAAATAAATGGCAATGGTTCAGACTGAAACATGTAGGCAATGGATACAATGAATAGTGCAAGGAGTATTCCAACCTTGACACCCCATGATTTAATGTTCAGTAAAAAGGTATGTTTTTTAGTGACATACTCAAAATAATCAAGCAATAAGGTAATTGATACGAATGAAATCATTACCACCGTTAAGATTGTTGTATGTTCAGTTTTTTCCCAGTAATAAATTTTCGAAAAGTATAAAGTTGTCATGTCCCATGATGTTGATCTGAAAAACAACCAAGTAAACAACACTAAACAATAGGTTAGAAAAACCTTCAATACAGTGGACAGATTCAATTTTGTTATTCTTTCAGGAATCTTCTCACCTTTCAACATCATTTTATGAGCGGAAAGATATATTCCGTGCAGCCCACCCCAAATTACAAAATTCCAACTTGCACCATGCCACAATCCGCCTAAAAGCATTGTGATAATTATGTTTACATAGGTAGAAATTGTTCCTTTTCTATTGCCTCCCAAGGCAATGTATAAGTAATCTTTTAACCAGGTCGACAAGGAAATATGCCATCTTCTCCAGAACTCAGTAATATTTTGAGACAAATAAGGTTGTTCAAAGTTTTTCATTAACTCCACACCTAACATTTTAGCAGTTCCTCTGGCAATGTGACTATAACCCGAAAAATCGGCATAGATTTGAATAGAAAACATGACCAACCCAAATATCAATTCATAGGAAGAATAATGCGCCATGTTAGAAAAAATATTATCTACATATCTACCTGCTGAATCACCAATGATTACCTTCCTAAATAGCCCCATCACAATCAGGACAACACCTTGTTTAATTTGCTCAATTGAGGGCTTTAATTTAACGGTTAACTGAGGGAGTAAATCGCTTGCGCGCTCAATAGGCCCCGCCACCAGCTGAGGGAAAATTGAAACAAACAGTGCAAAATCAATTATATTATCTGCCGGTTTTAACTTCTTTCTGTAAACATCTATGGAATATGACAAAGTTTGAAAAGTGTAAAATGAAATTCCAACCGGAAGTATTACGTTCAAATGGAGCATATCAAGTTGCCATCCAAATTTTTCTGATAAGGCCTGAAATGATTCTATGAAAAAATTGAAGTATTTAAATACACCTAAAATACCTAAATTGGTTATTAAACTTACTAGAAAATACCTCTTTGATAACTGAGCCGTTCTTGCATTGTGAATCTTAAGGCCAATATAAAAGTCAATGATTGTTGAAAGTATTAACAGCGCACAAAATCTCCAATCCCAGTAACCATAAAAAACATAACTAGCTATAAGGAGAAATACATTTTTTGATGTCTTGGTAGGCAAGCAATAAAAAATTGGCAGTACTACTGCTAAAAAAACGAAAAAGACAAAAGAGTTAAACAACATATCTTAAAGTATCACACTGCTAGGTATATTAACAATTCTACTCTCTAGATACTCTGCATTAATTTGAGCATCTCTGAAGCAATCTTTATACATTGGTAAACGGTGCATTAACTGCCAAATTGGACGGGTCATTACACCATTTTTGTTGGTCTCAATCAGAAAAGCATCACGCTCTGTTTTATCTTCAAGCTCCAAACACATCAACCAATAATTAACTCTGGTATGAGGCAATTCCTCCCTAAACTTAACTCCTTCCCCCTTGAAGAATAAACCGTATGCTGCTGCCAACTCACGTTTTTTATTTAAAAACTCGGGCAGCTGTTCCAATTGTCCGCATAATAGAGCAGCATTTAAATTAGGCATTCTAAAGTTATAACCCACATAATCATGCACAAATTCGTATGGATGAGGCATTTTGGCCGTTGTTGTTAAATGCTTCCCTAACTTTCCTAAATCTTCCTTTTGTGTTACAATCATTCCTCCACCTCCACAAGTAACTATTTTATTTCCGTTAAATGAAAAAACACCCAACATACCAAATGCTCCGGTATGTTTTCCCTTGTAGTAACTCCCCAAAGATTCTGCGGCATCCTCAACAATAGGAATGTTCCATTCCTCACATATTGCAATAAGTTCATCTAAATTCACAGGAAATCCAAATGTGTGCATGGGAACACAAGCTGCAATTCTCTTTCCTGTTTTTTTGTTAAATACCTTAGCATCTCTTTTTTCACCAAACTCTTGTAAAAAATTGGAAACCGCCTCGGGCGATAAACCCATGGTTTCTTTATCCACATCTAAAAAAATGGGGGCCGCTCCGGAGTGAACAATAGCATTTGCCGTAGCAACAAAAGTAAGTGCTTGCGTTATTACCTCTTCGCCTTTGCCTACACCTGCTAGTTGCATGGCTATTTGCAAACCTGCGGTACCATTTACTACAGCCACCGCTTTTGATGTTTGTGTAATTGTAGTCATCATTACCTCTGATTTATCTACATAGGCACCTACAGAAGAGACAAAAGTTGAGTCTAATGTGTCTGCAATATAGGTCCTCTCATTTCCTGCAAATAAAGGGGCATGTAGAGGTATCATTTCATTGCTGTTAAATCTCTCCCTAATAAATTGTATTGTATTATTAATGTATCCCACCGTGCTTTTTTAAATTTCTTTCATTTATTTAATTTCCAACTATGTTTCGTATTCTTACATTTTGGCATCTAAATACTTACCTGTTTCTTTATGGTCGAAAGCAGGAAGTATATTTTTAAAAATATCAACTAAATCACCTTTTGACCATGCACCTGACTCAAAAATTGATGAGATTTTTTCAGTAAATTGTCTAAGTTGCGGCTCTTCAAACGACAAACTATTTTTTACTATTCCAATGTTCTCAAATCTATTCATATCCAGTAGCTCTCCCTCCATATAAAATTCTTCGAAGTCCTTTTCTCCCGTGGTATCACTGGCAGAAAAATAACATGGCCATTGACCTATCTGCGGAAGTGTTTTAATCAATTCCCTTGCCTCCTCTTCATCTTTACATATAAATGGCTTATATCCCATTTGTGCAAGATACCTTTCAGCTATTTCTGAAAATGTTATCAAATGCAGTTCTTCACTAAGTTTGGGGAAGAAGATATCGTTGTTTTCTCCCAAAAGACAAGACAATAAGCACAGTTCACCGGATTCTTGAGGAGTTACAAAATATCGCTTTACATCGTTAGGAGCAACAATCGGCTGCTTTTTTATAATTCTTTGATTAAAGCTGTGCAACAATGAACCATCAGAGAAAGCAACATTTGCAAAACGAGCAGTGGAAATGCTAATATCATTACTTTCTTTGATTAAAAACAACTCCATAATTCTTTTAGAAGCCCCCATCATGTTTACAGGATTGGCAGCTTTATCGGTAGATACACAAAAATATTTACCTACACCTTTGTGCTTCGATTGTTGAATAGTCTTTATGGTGTTTAAAATATTCACTTCAATCATTCTCATCAATGTGTAGGAGTCCTTTTCGCTTCTCACATGTTTTAATGCAGATAAATTCAACACATAATCGTAAGCGCCATCGTGAGCTATAAATGCATCGTAAATTTTAGATCCGGCATCAAGGGCATATGTCTTAAAATCACCATTTATATATCCAAGCGAGCTTCTAACATCTCTGACCAATTCTGCCAAATTATTTTCACTGATGTCAACAACATGTAATTTTTCGGGCTTGCGTTTAAAGATTTCTTTAGTTACAGCTTGACCTATTGACCCTCCTCCGCCAATAACCAAGAATCTCGAGTTTGAAACTAAACTGTTGATTTGCTCGCTATGAGCAACGATATCATTGTCAAACAACTGCTTTTTTCTTCCGATAATATCGAGGGTATTCATGTGGTATTGGATGAGTTTTGTTGGTTTAGATATGAGATAATTTAAGATTTATAAGGAGCACGCCTAAAATCTTATTCAGCAAAAACTATTTTTTATTGATTATGATTTTTGGATGGAATAATATTGTTTGAAGAGCACACTAAATGGCTCTGTGAAAAAATGTATGAATATAAATTACTTTTCCCTGTCAGCATTTTTTTTGTTTTTGGCCGAGAATATTAATTTAAAAAACTTGGATAACCTGCCTAGAACACCTACCTTTTCAACTTGCTGTTGATAGCCGTAACCATAACCGTAACCGTAACCATAGCCGTATCCGTATCCAACCTTTTTAGAATCGATACCGTTTAGTAAAAAAGCCAAATGGTTGAAACGATTGTGCTCGCGTATATCCTTGGCAAGTGTCAACATACTTTTATCTAAATAGTTGGCTCTAACTAGATATATGCTACAATCTGCATAAGAACTAAGTAAAAAACTATCTGCCACTAAACCAACTGGGGATGTATCCAAGATTATTGTATCGTAATTTAATCTGGCAAATTCAAATATTCTTGCCACTTTTTTGTGTAATAATAATTCTGAAGGATTGGGTGGCACAGTTCCTGATAGGAAAATGTCAAATAAAAGCCCTGTCTTCTCTTTACCCACAATATAGTCAGCAGGGTTATCAGAATCATCAATAATAAAATTAGTTACCCCAATGTTCATATCTAAGTTGAGGTAATTGGCAATTTTAGGGTGCCTCAAATCCATGCCTATTAGCAATGTTCGCTTTTCTGACAGGGCAAAAGATGATGCCAAATTCATCGATATAAATGTTTTACCTTCTTTACTAATCGTTGAGGTAATTAAAATTACTTTTGATTTATTATCAGTTGCCTCAGTCATAAAACTGATATTGGTACGCAGCAATCTAAAATACTCTGCATACACAGTTTTATCATTACGAGAAATTAAAAAATTGGGTTGATCGATAAATGGTATTTCACCAAGTTGCGGGATATTAAATTTCTCTAGATCAGCTCTCCCTTTTATCTTCGTATCTAAAAGATCTTTAAGATAGATGATTATTATAGGAAGCACCAGTGAAATGATGAACATGGCAAGATAAACTATTTTTGGCTTAGGAGATATTTTATCTCCACCTGTATAAGCAGCATCAACTACTATAATATTTGAAACCTTACCTGCCAAACTAATATTGGTTTCCTCCCTTTTTTGTAATAAAAACAAATAAAGCGTTTCCTTAATTTGTTGCTGACGATAAATATCTCTAAACTCCCTTTCAAATTTAGGAACTGAAGCTATTCTATTTAAGTTGGCTTCCTCCTTAGTTTTAATTTCCTTGATATTAATCTCAAGAGCTCTTTTTGAATTTGTCAAACTCTCAAATATATTTTTCTTCAACTCATTTAATTGTCTTTCCTGATATTCGAGAACTGGATTTTTATTTCCTGCATTTTTTGTTAATCGTTTTATATCAAGGGCAGTTTTATTGTAATTCACAATTAGCTGAGCAATACTCTCATCTTTCAAACCTAAGTTGGTGGGAATTAAATTGTCTTTGCTACTGTAGCTTTTTAATTCGCTAAGCATAAAATCAACCAACTTTAACTCGCTGCCCAACTCTATTAATTTTTTTTCACTTTCACTTCCACTTTGCAAGTATAAATTGGCTTCTGAAGTTATATCAGTTAGCTTATTATTTCGCTTGTATTGTTCTACACTAGATTCTACATTTCCTAATTCCTCCGAAATAAACTTAATCCTTTCACCTATAAATCTGGCGGTATTGTTACTAACCTTTTCTCGATCTTCAAGGGCAAACATTTCATGAGTGGCAATCAACTGATTTATAATATCAATTCCCTTCTTTGGAACTGAACATTTCAAGCTAATATTTACAACACTTCCAGTTTTGTTTACCGGACTGATAGTAAGATTAGATAGGTATAAGTTAGCCGCACTTTCAACAGGCAAGATTTTTATTCGAAATGATTTTTTTAGTGATGCATTATTAAAGTAGGTTGTTTTACTAAAGATAAGCACCCCTTCATTCAGGTTAACCTCTTCCCCAAATTTATACTCCCCGATAATTTTCTTTGAGGCTAAATCAGTAAGCGAAAATTTGCTGTCATTTATAGGTTTAACCTCCCAACGACCTTGATAATTTTCATATTTAAGACTGTCTTTCTCAACACAAGTGACTGAAATAGGTGAATCTTTATATCGTTCATGAAAAATTGGCCTTCCAAAACTGTAGTAAAAAATGTTGGCATTTAATGATTTAACAACAGAAATCATAAGTGACCTTGACTTGAGCATTTCAATCTCATTGGAGATATTACTCTCCCCTGAAAAAATCCCAAGTTCTTTAAAAATAGACTCCTGATTCAACATAGATTGTCCACTCTTTTCATCCTTTACCAATATGCGCGCATTGGCAAAGTATTCAGGCTCTTGATAGCGTAGGTATATAAATCCTATGGTTATAAATACAATTGGAGATAGAAGAAAATATTTCCAATAGCGGGTGTACTTATGAATGATTTGACGAATATTTATTTCATCACTGCCTGCGGAATCGAAGAACTTTTCTGCGCTCATGTATTACTTGTTAAACAAAAAGATGATGGTTAATAAAACCGAAACTGATGAAAGCACCAAGCTTACATTAGAAGTGTTGATAATAGATGAATTAATTTTACTCCGATTGGGTTCTACATAAACCAAATCGTTCTGTTGCAAGTAAAATACAGGTGAGTTAAAAACATCACTTGAGGTTAAATCAACAATGAATTCCTTTCTTCCGGTGTCGCTCTCTCTTATTACCTTCACATTGTTTCGCTTACCAGTAATCAATAAGTCTCCGGCTATGCCAATAGCCTCAAAAATTGTAACCTTTTCATTTGGTATGGTGAAAGTTCCCGGATTACGTACATCGCCTAATACTGTTATTTTATAGTTTAAAATTTTAAATAAAATGGTGGGATTTTGCACATATGGTTCCAATTTGGATTTAAGAAGTTGTGTTGCCTCTGAACGTTTCAACCCTGAAATTTTAATCTTTCCCACTACAGGAAAATCAATATTTCCCTCGAAGTCAACCACATATCCGGGCGGAGTTGGTGCCCCCTGAACATAACCTCCCGCAAGGGTTGTGCTTGTAATAGGTATATTGAATGGAACAACTGCTTCAGGATCAATTCCCAGCACTTTTATGGTAACAAAATCGTCAACCTTTATGGTAGGGTCAAATGCAACATTTTGAGATGAACCGAACTTGGCATTATCTTGCAAGTAGACAATTTTCTCACGCGTTTTGCATCCCGAAAAAGCAAAATAAATAAATATAAAAACTATTACGTGTAATTTTCTTACCATTGTATTATAAATTTAAAGCTGCAAGCGGCATTTTAGTGTTCCGCATAACTTGTTGAGCACCACACCTTATGAATTGCGAGGGTGGTTGTTTCAAATCAAACTTTCACTAATCTCACAAATAAAAGCGTTTTTTTTGACAAGTTGTTTAATTTCATTCAAAGCACCTTATTTTTTAACAGTCATTCTCATTTTTTAAATGTTTCAATTTTAGTTGATTTTTACGCAAATTTAACAAATTTAGTTTCAGCACTAAAGGTAAAATTTGACATACAGTTGATGCTTCCCTATCAATAGGGTATATTTTGGGATGAACCTAAAATATTCAATTCAAATTACATCCTTGAACAAGCCCATTTTTTATAGAAAGAGAAACACCGCAGACGTATGCTTTAAGTGTCTTGTAGCGAAAACAATTTATAAACATTAATTGCTATTTTTTAAAATCGAAGCCCAAGCAAGGTCGGGAGCATTTGTTTTTTTAAAGTTCGCGGCAGTATTTCAATTATTAGGCATATTTAAAAACTAGAAAAATATCTAGAAATGGGAAAATTGGGCTACCCACCCAACAAAGTAATTAGATTTATAATATATAAAGTGTAGTCCAGAAAACACCATAAAAACGGGGTGTTTCCGAAAAACCAAAAGAGTAAGAATTATTAATTTCTTTTTACAAATGAAAAAAGCTATTACCAAAGCAAGCAAGTTTTATGATTGAAAGTATTTTTATTAAATGGTAATTGCACTTATTTTATTTAACTTTTTGAGCCATTCATTTTAATTTTCAGGGTGTTCGTTATAACGCATTATATTAATTGTAATTAGTTATTGAATTTTGTTTAGATAAACTAAAAAAAATTCAATTTATGCAAATCACATTATTAAAAAAAAATACCATTATAACTTCACTATTTATTTTGTTTTATCTTATTTTTTGTTCAAAGTTATGTGCTCAAAATAAAGTTGAGGGCTTGTTGAAAGATGCAAAAGAAAATGGTATTGGTTTTACACCATTAGTATTTGCCTCAACAAATGATTCATTAAATTTTGATTATACCATTACCGATAGCATTGGGAATTTTAATTTTAAGGTAACTAAATCAGGTGTTTATATTATAAAAGTTAAAGCTCTTGGTTTTAAAGAATTTAAGAGTAGCCCAATTGACATTGATGTATCAAGGGCAGCTACTTTAAAACTAAGTTTTATTTTAGAAGAGGATGTTACATCATTACAAGGAGTAGTTGTTGTTAGCAAAAAACCGCTGTTTATCCAAAAAACAGATCGATTGGTTTTTAATGTCGAAAATTCTTTAGCATCTCAGGGTGGCGATGCTATAGATGCCTTGAAAAATACGCCCCTTTTGAAAGTAGATGAAACCAGTGTTTCGATGATAGGCAAAAGTGGTTTGAATGTGCTTATTAATGGCAGACCTATTTCCTTAAAAGGGGAAGCGTTGATTGCTTATTTAAGCACTATCCCCAATGCATCCATTTCTAAAATTGAAATTATCACAACACCTCCCGCCAAGTATGCGGCCGAAGGAAATGCTGGTCTTATCAATATCATTTTGAAGAAAAACCCGAATTTAGGTTGGAATGGCTCGTTGAATTCATCCTTTACACAAAAAACCTACTTTTATACAAGAAATAGCGGTGTGCTAAATTATCAAACCAATA
>JBILUU010000078.1:0-9670 GCA_044370815.1 Bacteroidia bacterium | reverse complement strand
ATCGCGATTATTATTTGTACCACAAGGATTTGTTTCTAGACATGGGCGACAATCCTTTTTCAGAGGCCAAAATAAATTTTTCGAATATAGCAGGTGGTATTGGCTGTTTTGGCGCCTATAGAATGGCAAAAAAACGATTTTAACTGATCCTTATTTTATATGATTAAACGGAATATTTTACATTCTTTCAATCTTTAAAATCTGATCACCAACTTGCAAATTGCTAATCACTTGAAGCCCTTTGATGATGTCGCCAAAAATGGTATACCGGCCATCTAAATGTGGGGCATAGGTGTGGCTGATAAAAAATTGCACCCCTTCAGAATCTTTGCCCACAGAGGCCAACCCAACGCTGCCAGTGTGATAAGTTGAAGTGCCCGATAATTCGCTTCTTTGATTCCAATCTAAGGAGCCCCAACCATCGCCACGAGGACATCCACCTTGAACTACAAAGTTGGGCACCATGCGATGAAAATATTTTCCGTTGTAATATCCTTGATCAATCAATTTTAAAAAATTACATACCGAGGCAGGTGCTTCATTCACCTTCAGCATCATGATCAATACTCCTATTGAGGTATGTATTTTAACTTTTTGATTGGCTTCAATTTTAACGATGTAATCCCAATCAATTGGGTTTGAATAACCGTTATCAAAGCAGGAGCGATAGTTGTATGATTGACCACTAAAACTCAAAATTGCTTTTTCTACATCAATCCAAGTTTCAAAATCGCGAGGCAGCAATAGCTGTCGTTGCACATTTTGTAATACATCTACGGTTACAGGTATTTTTTTCTTCTGTTCATTTTGTGCTACAATATATTCACACATACGCGAGGTAAGCGCTACATCATTCTGATCAAAAATGTTTTGTATCCATTCGGCATCAATCACATTGTTCCAAGTATGATTATTAAAAAATTTATCTAAAGCATAAGCGCGTATAAGTGGGTGGTAGTCAGAAAAAATCAACTGTTTACAAATGACATCCGTAAGGATAAATTCTTTAAGTTTTTTCAGCTGAAGATAAGGTGTAGTTAGTGGTTTTAATTGTTCATCAATTTGCATTTTACTCTTTACAGGCTGCGGTGGCATTTCTTCGGCCGCTACGAGCGCAACAGGCATTATTTTATGGTAATAATAATTAATCAGCTCCGCACTGCCATGATTACTTTCAAGCAGGCTATCGATATGTTTCGCTAATGTGCGATTGTTTTTTTCCAAATCAACCTGCTTGCGTCTTTTAGCCAAATACAATCCCTTTAACCATGCCTCTAAACAGGACTCATCTTTAATTTGAATTTGATTATAGTTTTTGATAAAAAAATCAGTAACATCATTTTTTGAAAGCTTACCAATACTTGCCATACAGGCATTTTTTACCTTCATGTTTGCACACTTGTTGTAATACTCCAAAAGAAAATAATAGGCGGTGTAGCAATCTAATTGTGAAAGACTGTTGATGATTGATAGTTGCACCGAGTCGATTTTTTCGGTAGACATCATTTTTATCAGAGGCATTGCAAGCATTGTATCCTGAACAGATGCCACCGCACGAATTGCTGTGTAGCGATATGGTAGATTTTTATCTGAGAAATAAGGTAGCAAGGAATCGCTCAATCTGTTGTACTCGAAACCATAAATTTTTCTTAGGGTGGCATCCTTTGAAAATTTATTTTGTGCAGTAACATTTGCGCTAAGCATCAATAAGAGAATATAGCTAATTATTTTCATCTTTTTTTTCGGTAAATGTATAAAATTGCTCATCAATTCTTATGTACAATTGCCGTGAATGATATCAATCAGACTGGTCTTCATTTTTCAAACAAAAAAGATGACAGCAGATAAGGCCATTCCATAATTAAAGTTTATTTTTGCAACTATATGTTTAGGATATATTTCAAAAAGTTTTTGCTATGCTCTCTACTGCTTTTGATGAGTATTTGCGGCATGGCTCAAACATTCGGAAATGAATGGATCAATTATAACCAAAATTACTACAAGTTTCCTATACTCAGCAGCGGTATGTACCGCGTCAACTACAACTCCTTGGTAAACTCTGGCATCCCGGTAGCGAGTATTAACCCAAAGAATATACAAATTTTTGGCAGGGGAAAAGAGGTGCCTTTGTACATAGAAGGAGAAGCAGATGGGGTGTTTAATACCACTGATTTTATCGAATTTTTTGCGCAAAGAAATGATGGCTGGTTCGATTCAATTGCCTACGATGTACCACAGCACGCGGGCAATCCATATTACAGTTTGTTTAACGATACTGCCTTCTACTATTTGACATGGAACAACAGTTTTTTGAATGAGCGTATGACCATTGAAAACGACACTATTAATTTCAATTTATATAATGCCGAGCCATATTGTTTAGCCAAATCACTACTTTACTACAGCGATACCTATTATGCAGGAGAAACCAATGCCATAGGCACAACAGATCCCGAGTACACTTCCGGAGAAGGTTGGTTCTCTAATCTATGGTCTGTTGGAGGGGTGCGTACTGAAAATTTATCGGTCAAAAATGTTTATAATGCTGGGCCACCTGCAACCATCTACACCAAAATTATTGGCGCTTCCAATGCAGCTAGTTTTTCAAATGACAATCGTGTAAAGATTGACCTTGTTGGTAGTAACAACATACAAATTGGTGATGTTATTTTTGATGGCTATGCAGTGAATGAGCTTTCGTTCCAAACAAATGCGTCCAATTTAAGTTCTCCCTTTACACAGCTTAAGTATACAACGGTTGGCACAGGCGCACCTCACAGTCAATATACCGCATTGGCTTACAATGCTATTGAATTTCCGCACACATTCGATTTTGAAAGCAGTTATTTTTTTCAGTTTAAACTCCCTGTTAACCTCACGCAACTGAAATCAAAGTTGACGATTACAAATCTCAACTTGAACGGCCCTGCAAGATTTTATGATCTTACCAATAAGAGACGTATTGTGGTAGCCCAAAGCAACGGAATTTACACCCTGCTAACACCCAACTTGGGTAATGTAAAAGAGTGCTACATCATTGGAGCCAATGATATTGAGTCAATCAATCAACTGAAACCTGTAACCCCAACTGCCAAGTTTACCAATTATGGCAACATAGGTACATTCAGCGACTTTTTAATCATCAGCAATAAAAATTTATGGACTGAAGCCACTGCCTATGCTGCCTATCGCAACAGTACAGGTAAAACAAGTTTACTTGCCGATGTTGATGAGCTATATGATCAGTTTGCTTACGGTATTAAAAAAAATCCACTCAGCATTAGAAGGTTTACCGACTTTGCTGTTCAAAATTTTACGGTGAAGCCAAAGCATTTATTTATCATTGGCAAAGGCATGAGTTGGGATCAGGGAAGAAAAAATTATAACAACTACACCTTGTGTCAAGTTCCCACTTTTGGTTATCCACCAAGTGATGTTTTGCTTACAGCAAAAATTTCGGGAACTACCGGCTATGAGCCCGGTGTGCCTATTGGAAGGATAGCTGCGAATAACAATGCCGAAGCAGCTGCCTACAAAAACAAGGTGATGCAGCTCGAGTCGCAAAATCCCGGATTGTGGAATAAAAATATTTTACACTTTGCAGGCGGTTTTGATTTGCCATCCCAAGCTATTTTGAAATACTATTTACAGCAGTATGAGCAGGTTATAGAAGACACATCGTTCGGAGGTAACGTTACTACATTTAGCAAAACAAGCTCCGCTCCCATTCAAATTACGGCCTCCGACAGTATCAGAAATTTAATTGAAACAGGTGTGTCAATGATGACCTTTTTTGGACATGCTGCAGGAAGCGGTTTTGATCAAAACATTGATGACCCTTCTACCTATAATTGGGGTGGTAAATATCCCTTGCTTATTGCCAATTCATGCTACGTGGGCAACATACATCTGCCACCCGGGCAATACATCACCGCAAGTGAAAACTACACACTTACACCAAACGTGGGAACAATAGGATTTTTAGCCACTGTTGGCGCCAATGTACCACTTCCGCTCTATGATTATACACGCAACTTTTTAATCAATTTAACGCAAAAACATTACGGAGAAGGCATAGGTGTAGCGATGAAAGAAGCCATCAAAACGGTACAAGTATATTCATATGATTTATTGAAGGATGCCTGCCTTGAGATGACTTTGCACGGTGATCCCTCTATAGATATCAATACGCATCCCCAGCCCGATTATGCCATTAGTACACCACAAGTATTCACAGTACCATCAACGGTAACTGCCGATCTTGATTCATTTAATTTGAAAGTTATTGTTTCTAATATTGGCAAAGCTATCAATGACTCCATTATTCTTGAAGTGAAGCGAACACTTCCAAACAATACAGCCGGTGGCACATTCAGCAAACTAATTAAAGCGCCTTACTACAAAGATACCATCACCATAAAAATGAATACCGACCCCCTCAACGGGGCAGGTATCAATACCCTTGAGATATTTGTGGATGCCACCAACAAGTTAATGGAAGGCAGCGAAAGCAATAATAAAATCAATTATAGCTTATTCATCAGGAGCGATGATATTAATCCGGTTTACCCCTATAACTTCGCTGTATATCCCAAGAACAAAGTTACTTTAAAGGCAAGCACCAATGATCCTTTTGCAGGGGTAAAAACCTATCGCTTTCAAATTGATACCACCGATTTATTCAGCAATCCTGTGCAGGGTACAGTTACGCAAAGCGGTGGTGTAGTAACTTGGGAAGTGCCATTTACCCTCAGCGACAGCACAGTTTATTTTTGGCGTGTAAGTCGCGATTCTGCAACGGGAGGCACTTATAGATGGAGAGAAAGTTCTTTTCAATATATTCCAAATAAATCGGGTTGGGGGCAAGCACATTTCTTTCAATTTAAAAACGATAATTACCGCTACATCTCCTATAACAAACCACAAAGAAGATTTGACTTTGCCCCTAACGCACGACAGTTAACTTGCCGAACTTTTAGTGCACCGATTGGAGTACAACCTACCGATGCCAATTTATATGCTACCGAATATAAACTTGATGCAGAAGTGCAGGAATATGCTGGTTGCCAATACACTGCTAATATACATGTGGCGGTAATTGATTCACTTACCTTGCAAGCATGGGGAAAATATTGGGTAGATAACTCACAGTCGCCACCGGTGGTGTACAATCCTACACATAGCTTTGGCAATCTTAACAATGGTGCGGGTTGCAGAAATCAATTAGAAAAGTATTTTATATTTCAAACCGCAAGTGCTGGTCAAATGGCAGGTCTAAAAAATATGCTTACCAACGGTATTCCCAATGGCAACTACGTGCTTATTTACACCTGGATCAGGGGTAATTCACAAGGCATTGCCGATACAGGTGTATTCTCTGCAATGGAAGCACTGGGGGCCGATAGTATGCGCTATTTGAGCAACGACCGCGCCTATATTTTCTTTGCTAAAAAAGGCTACCCCAACACCGCACAAGAAGTCATCAGCCCGCCTAATAGCTACAGTCAAATTAATTTTAGTACAATACTCAATAGCAATTGGAACACAGGAACCATCAGTAGCGATTACATAGGCCCCGCATCAAGGTGGGACTCTCTGCACTGGCGACAGCAGCCAATGGAAATACCCACCCAAGATAGTATACGCCTTAACCTAATAGGTATCAAAAACAATGGCGTAAAGGATACGCTAATCAGTGGATTAAATTATATCAATAAAGACATCACCCTATCGGGCATTGCCGATGCCAATGTTTATCCGTATTTGCAACTCACGACAGATAAGCGCGATGACAGTTTACAAACACCTCCGCAGCTAAGAAGGTGGCACATCTTGTACAAAGAAATACCTGAAGCGGCAGTAAACCCTTATCGTTTTTATAGTTTTTACAATCCTACAGTGAACGAAGGAGAAAAAATCAATTTTAAAATTGCCGTTGAGAATGTGAGCAATGTAGCAATGGATAGCTTGCTCATTAAGTATTGGTTTGAAGATAGAAACAGACTGATACACCCACTTACTTACGCACGACAAGACTCACTGCGTGCCAACGATACTTTGCTCAGCGCAGTTAGTGTTCCTACATTGGGCTTCTACGGGAATAATACTTTATGGATGGAGGTAAACCCAAAGACACCGGCAGGCAATGCCTATGATCAATTGGAACAATACCACTTCAATAATTTTGCACAAGTAAAATACATGGTTAATGATGATCGTATCAATCCTTTGCTAGATGTAACATTTGACGGAGTGCATATCATTGATGGCGATTTGGTTTCGGCAAAGCCGCATATTGAAATTCGGCTGAATGATGAAAATAAATACATGGCACTAAAAGATACAAGTGTGTTTGCGCTTTACCTGATAACCCCCGGCAACAGCGAACCTCAGCGCATTTGGTTTGGAGGCAGCAATCCGTATCAAGTAAAATTTATACCTGCTGCATTGCCGGACAATACCGCAAGCATAAGCATGGATCCTCATTTGCGCATTGACGGAAAGTATGAATTAATTGTAGAATCCAAAGATGCCAGCAATAATAAATCGGGCGATTTTGCTTACCGTATTTCCTTTGAAGTCATCAATCAGTCGAGCATTACCGAGGTAATGAACTATCCCAACCCGTTTAGTACTTCCACGCGTTTTGTATTTACACTTACCGGAAGCGTGGTGCCCGATTATTTTAAAATACGAATCATGACCGTGAGTGGCAAAGTGGTAAGAGAAATTACACAAGACCAACTTGGCGCTATTAGAATTGGGAGAAATATTACCGAATATGCTTGGGATGGGCGCGATGAATTTGGTGATCGATTGGCAAACGGCATTTATTTTTACAAGGTGTTTACCGGTATAGCAGGTGAAACAATTGAAAAGAAGGAAACACAGGCCGATCAGTATTTCAAGAAAGGATTTGGCAAGATGGTACTCATTGGCAATTAGCGCGTTGTTATAGTCTTCAATTGATTCGCCTGAAACTTAATCTGCCAACAAGCGCAGCAAGTCTTCTTTTAACGATTCATCAGAAGGCCTTTTGGCATTTTCTTCAATTACCTTTCCACTTTTATCAATGATCATGTATCGGGGAATTCCGGCAATATTAAACACTTTACAAACCTCACTCGACCAACCTCCTCTGCTAATGGTATTAATGCCTTTCAATTGATTTTGCTCTACTGCCTTCTTCCAATTCGTCTCACTGTCATCAATAGAAATATACAAAAACACAATTTTTTCGAGCTCTTTGGGTGTGAATGACTCGTGCAATTTTTTTGAGAAGGGAAATTGTTGTCGGCAAGGACCACACCAACTTGCCCAAAAATCAATATACACCACCTTACCTTTAAACTGATCCATATAAACCTCCTTACCCAACATATCATACAATACAGGATACTTGGTACTGCTTCCGCTTACAGCTTTATCCTTTTGCTTCAATTCTAATTTCTTTTCTTCGGCTTTGGCACTTATCATTGGCGCACATTTTTGCTGAGCATATTTATGCACTTTCCCTCCCTTATCGTACTCCTTAATTCTATTCAGTATTTGCTTTGAAAGGTCGACACTTATTTTGTCGCAACTTCTTACCAATAACTCGGTTAAGGCATACTGCCTACAAGTGCCTTTCAATTGGGTTTCGGCTATCCTGAATTCTTCTCTCACCTGAATGCTGAAGTCTGCAGAGGCCTTAAAATTTTGGACCTCTGAACCCAAGTAGGCAACATAGTTATTTAAAAACTTCCTGTACCAGTTACTGTAAAGCATTTCTTCTGTATTAATGTCTAGTTGCTTCATTTCATCAATGAAGGCTACAGGTAAATTTTTGGATATAGCCACTTTTTTAAGGGCGCAGTCATTGGCTACATAACCCAATAAACAAGCGTAATAGGCATAGTTAATTTCTTTTTTGATAAGCGTAGCCATATAATTGGCATAAGGATTTTCCTGTTTTGCTTTTTCAAGCCATTTGAGTTTGGTTTTCTTTGCTGCAAATAGTTCTTCTTCAAAAGCATCAATTGTTTTATCGGCCGATTTTTTGATGAGCGAATCATACTCCTCCGGAAAGGCCTGTCGGAACTGATTGTAAAAAGATTGTTGAATGGCATTTTTACCACCGCCAACACCTTCGGGCTTATCCTTCTTGATATAAAAATTGACCTCGTTGAGTCTGCTTAGTTCATCTTGCCCTTTTCTAACTGCAACTTCTTCAGGCTTTTCTTCAATTACCAGTAAATAATAAACAGCTGAGTCAGCCATTACCTCAATGCATTGTGGCAGCATCGTTTCAATGTCGAGCATAAAGGCAGTTCCATTCAATGTTGTTGGCTGCATTAAAACAAGACCATCGGTGTAGTATGGAAAACAGCGCATGCTCACATTTTTAATGTTACCATCAGTATTTCCGCTAACCCTTATTTTTGTTTGTCCATGCAGCTTGATGCTGAAAAGAATTAAGATAAAAATTACAATTTTATTCATCATGAGGATTATTTTCTGCAAATCTAATAAAACAAGATGCTGATTATACGAATGAGGATGTAAAAATAGGCCGTAATTTAAGAGTCAATGAAAATGATTTTTTTTAATTTAGCCACGATTACAATTTAATTATGAAAGGAATTATTCTTGCCGGAGGTTCAGGCACACGTTTACACCCGCTCACACTAGCAGTGAGTAAGCAGTTAATGCCAGTGTACGACAAACCTATGATTTATTATCCGCTATCGGTTTTAATGATGGCAGGTATCAATGAAATATTAATTATTTCAACACCTCATGATTTACCGCACTTTCAACGCTTGCTTGGTGACGGAAAAAATTTAGGTTGCAGCTTCAGCTATGCCGAGCAAGCCGTGCCCAATGGTTTGGCACAAGCTTTTGTGATTGGTGCCAATTTTATAGGCAATGATAAGGTTGCCTTAATATTAGGTGATAATATTTTTTATGGTTCGGGCTTGGGTAATTTAATGCAACAGTATAAAGATCCATCAGGCGGTGTCGTATTTGCCTACCACGTTTCAGATCCCGAACGATATGGTGTGGTTGAGTTTGATGATAAAATGCAAGCAGTAAGCATCGAAGAAAAGCCCACAAAGCCAAAATCGAATTTCGCAGTTCCGGGATTGTACTTTTACGACAATGATGTGGTAAAAATTGCTGCCGCACTGAAGCCAAGTGCCCGAGGTGAATATGAAATTACCGATGTGAATAAACATTACTTGCAGGCCGGTAAACTTAAAGTTGGGATTCTTGATAGAGGCACAGCTTGGCTCGATACGGGCACCTTCGCTTCGCTTATGCAGGCCGGACAGTTTGTTCAGGTCATTGAAGAAAGACAAGGGTTGAAAATTGGTTGTATCGAAGAAGTGGCCTATCGCATGGGCTTTATAGATAAAATTAAATTACATCAATTGGCACAACCACTCCTAAAGAGCGGGTACGGAACTTATCTCATGAATTTGGGATAATGAGGTTAAACCTGTTTCATCCCAAAAATGGATGATTAAAATATTACTATCAAGGTTCACTTGGCTTACCAAAGATTTATTATTTAACCCAAATTCCGCATTAGAAAATGCGGAATCGCTAAAACAGCTGTAATTCAATCCATTGGTTCAATGGATTGAAAACACCTGCTAAGCGGGATTAACCTCATAAAATCACTATT